>JAJRUC010000007.1 GCA_024278015.1 Chloroflexota bacterium | reverse complement strand
GGGACAAATTGTCTTTCCCCCTCTCCCCCAAGGGGAGAGGGAATTTTGCTCCCTCCCCTCTTTAAAGGGGGAGGGTTGGGGAGGGGGTTTTCGTCCATCAGTCAATTCTGGCCACTACCAATTTATCAATATTCTTGAAGCGGACGGTCTTTGGGTTTTGGCGGATACTTTGGAGCAGCTTCTCTTTTTGGCTCATTGGAATGAAGCTTGATGCTGCGGGTTTGATACTGTATTTAGTATCATTATTATGAGGTTATTCACGGGAAAATGCAAATGAAGGATAATTTTTAGCCGGCATGATAAGAAGACCGCCGCCCAGGGTTTACGTCGGCCCGGTTAAAATAGCTGAAAGCGGCTGGTGGCCTGCACAATTTTCTGGCGATAGTCGGAAACGTAATCCAGCAGGTTGTGGTGCAGTTTTTGCCATTCCGGGCTGTTGATGATTTGCTGCATGGTGCTGAGGTCATCGGTGACAAAGCCCATTAAAATTTGCGGGTCTTTGCCGTAAACCGTGTACCATGCTTCGGTGGGGCGCAGGCCAAGACGCATAACACCCGGAGCAAATTCTTTGACGGTAAATTCAAAGTACTCACTCTCTCGCCCCGGTTTAATATCCCAGGTGGTTAGTAATTTTATCATGGCCCGGCCCTGTTTTTGCGTGCAGAAGATGATAAACTTTGTATAAAAGGATAGCAGAGATTAAGTAAACTTGCAAGCCAAACAACGGCGGTGAAAACGGTAAACAACGGCCTCTGCCGGCCCTGCAAATTACGGAATGGTGTACTCTGCCATTACCTTGCCGTCGGGGTTTTTAAGGATAATGGTATCGCCGCTGAACCAGGCTGCTTCAGGTTGGCCCCAGTACAGGTCGGTGGGGGTGTTTGTGCCGGCTGTGGTGTGCAGGCGCACGCTGCCGCCGTTCCACAAAAACAGATTGGGGAATTGATAATTGCCCAGGGCAGAGCCGGTCAGTTGCCAGCCATACAGTTTTACGCCCGGCCCTAAATTGGATAGCGTAATCACTTCGTCTGCCAGTTGGCCGTAGCCCAGCGCGCTGTTAATTTCTATGGTCACTTCATCCAGCGGGGGAGCGGTGGCCGACGGGATGGGGGTGAGGGTGGGGGTGTCCGTCGGCGAAATATCGGCGATGGGGGTGACGGTGTTGTTGGCCGCGCCGGGCGGCTCGAAGGGGAGCGCGGTTTCGGTGGGCGGCGGGGGCGTTTCGGCGGGAGAGGCGGCGACGGCGTTTCCGGCGGGGATGAACAGCGTTTGGCCCACTTGCAAATAATCGGGGTTGGGCAGGTTGTTGGCCGCCATCAATACCTCTTGCGATATGCCGAATTGTTCGGCTATCAGGCTGAGTGTATCGCCCACCTGAACCAGATAGCTTTGCGGCTGCGGCGTGGGGGTAAAAGTAGCCGGCGGCTGAAGCGCCTCTCCGCCGGATGATAGCGGCTGCGCGGTCCGGTTATCGGTTTGCGCTGCCTCCGGCGTGATAAAACTGTTGAGCGTGCCGGTAAAGACCCACGGCCCCACAATTAACACCACCAGCAGGCTGATGATGGTGGAAATGAGGGCGTTGGCCCCCAAAATAATCCAGAGCGTTCCGGGAGGGAGCGCTTCAGACGGACGTTGTTTGTTTCGTCTGGTAAACCTGGGTATGTTTTCCATAGTCAAAAGGATTATACCGGCAATTGATTGGTTGACCAAATTTATTGTCAAGTGAAAACCGGCGGCGGGTTACCGAAGTTGCAATTCCACCAAAAATGAATGTCCGCCGTCGTAGCCGGGAATTTCAGATTGCAAGCCGCTGACCGGATTGCTGATTAATTGCTTGCCCTGCCATTCAACCCCTACGATGGTGTAGACATTTTCCGGCCACATAGGCATATTGCCGCCCGGCTCGCCGGCCGGTTTTTCGATGGGAACCCGCAAAAGCCGGCCCGCCGCCGATTTTACCAGCGCCGTCGCCCCGAAGGCCCGGTCGCCCGCTGCGGTCAGCACATCTATGTAGAGGGTGTGGGGGGCCAGATTGGCCGCCGGACTGACGCGAATTACGTCGCACGCGGGCGGCGTTTTTGCCGGGGTAATGGTAACGCCCAGATGGTCGGCTTCGTTAAGTGGCTCGGCGGCGGTTGCGGGCCGGGTTGCGCCGGCATCCGGTGTGGTGGGGGTCGGCTCCGGTTCAACCGGCACGCCCGCCAATCGAAAGACGAACAGGAAGCTGGTGGTATCGAATTTGGAGCCGGGGAATTCACCCCCCAGGCCCACGCCCAAAATTTTGTCGGCGGGGTAATTGTCTTGCACCACGGTAATGGTATACGCGCCCAACGCGCCCGTCATGCGATAGTTGCCCATAAACCGGTCAAATTCGCCTTTGGTAAAAATGTAATCGATAATATCAGCGCCGGTGTCGTTATCTTTGCGCCTGATTTCTGTTTTTACGCCGCTGACCGGCTTGTTGCGGGCATCTTGTACCTGTACCATGATATAGCCGGGGGGCATGGCCTGTTTGGGATTCACCTCGTTTTTGTCTTGCCACAACCCGGCCGTCAGTTCCCAGCGCGGGCCGGTGGCGGTTGTTTTTTCCACCCCAATGCCGTCGTCGCCCAAATAGGGCAGGCGATGGTCCCACACGGCCACATCCGGCTTGCGCCGGCGACGGCCCCATTCCGGGGGAACCGGGCCGTTGCGCCGGATGGTGGGGGGCAGGTCCCGGAGCATTTGCACAATGGGCAGTTCGCCCTTCAGCCCGAACTTTTTATCGTGCCAGTGGGTAAACCACGCCCCCTGTTCCCATTGGCCGGAGGTGTCGCGGCCAAATTCGCGCTCGCCCATGTGCCAGGGCATAACCGCAAACAGGTAATCGGGCACATGCGCGGGGACGGACTGACCATCGGGCTGGAAAATATCCAGTTCAATATCGCCCTGCACAAACCGGAACATCTGCAAATTCAGGTCGGAAGCGCGTTGCGCGGTCGGTTCGGGGTAAAACGGGTCAAGGCGGTCGCCTGTTTCCCAGCCTCCTTCGGTCATCATAATGGGGATGGCGGGCAATCCTGCCTGGGTGATGAGCTGATGCCAGTATTCGTAGGCCCGGAAGCCGGTAATGTCTGTCATAATGGTGACGGCGGGGTTGGCCTGTTTTTCGCGTAGTTTGTTGACGTTCTCGCGGGTCATATTGTGCCACACAAATTCTGTCACGTCCTGCTCTGTCCAAAATGATGGTTGCCCCTGCTCCAGCCATTCGTCTTCTGAAACGGGGTCGCCGAACATGCGGACGCGGTCGTTGGGGTAATTGACGGGCCGGCCTTTGCCGTAATTGTGCAGCGATACCCACAGGTTTTGCTCAAACAGGTCTGCGCCGCCGGGGGTATCCAGCAATATTTGAATGGGGTTGCGGTTTTCGGTGGGGCCGCAATTAAAGGCCACAAAAGCGGGGTACGCGCCCAAATTGAACAGCCGGTTGGCATCGTAGATGAGGTTTTTGATGACCAGTTCTTCCCAGCCGGCGGGCCGCCGAAAGCCTTTCCACTCCACATCGGCGTCCGGTTCGTTGTTGGTTTCAAAATAGCGCGCGCCCAGCTTTACCAGACGCTCGATGGTCTTTTCCACAGACCCGCCGATGCGGCTGGGGTTTTTGCGAATGAAGCGACAGACCGGCATAATTTCCAGGTCTGTCAGGCGTTTTACCAGCGCGTCGGCGTTGTAATCGGTGGGGATGTTGATTTTTACCCATTTGATGTTCATATCCAGCAGGCGTTTTTGCCATTTATCCCATTCGTGGCGGCCCCACTGGTACTGGCTGGGCGACCAATGGATGCCCCGTCCGCTATCGGCGGGGGGGCGGGCGTAGGAATTGAGTTTCATGGTCGTTCTCGTTTCTGCGCGTAACGGCTGAAAGGCGGGGGCGGAGGGGGCGTTTTTGAACATAGCCGCCAGAACTTGCATCACATAGCCCGGCCCTTTGGTAAAAAAATCACTCAGCCGAAGTTTGGGGATGGGGGAGCGTTTCATAATCACTCACTTTTACAAAGCAGGGCCAACCCACCCTACCATTGAACCGTCACCGGCGTGCCGATTGCTACCCAATTGTACAGCGTTTCGGCATCGGCCAGGCTGAGGATGATGCAGCCATACGAGACGCGCTGGCCCAGATAGCCGTCCCATAACGTGTAGCCGGTGTGTCGCACGGTGGGCAGGGCGTGGAAGCCGTTTTCCAGGGGGCCGGACCAGTAAATGCCCAGCCAGTAGGGCATATCCAAATTCCAGGTGCTGGCATAGGCCATTGGAATTTTATCCAAAATCTCAAAATTGCCCACGGCAGTATCGCGTCCCGGCTCGCCGGTGGAAACGATAAAGGTGTAAACCAGAGTATCGCCTTCATACAGATAGGTGCGCTGCTCCGAAATATCAACCACCACCCGTTTTTGCAGGTCGGGCGGCAGCGGCGTGGGCCTGGCCGTGGGTTGGGGCGCGGGCGTAACTGTCGGCGCGGGCGTGGGCGGCGTCAGCAGAATTTCCACCTCGGCAATTTTTTGCGCGGCCTCCAGCCCGGCGGGCAACACCTCGGCGGCGCGTTGAAAGGCGGTCAACGCGGCTTGCGGGTCGTTTTGATTCAATTTGAACAGCCCCAAATTGTACCAGGAACTGTATAAAATTTCATCTACGTAGGGATAGGCCGGGTTTTGGCTGTAAATTGATTCAAAATCGGCTACGGCTTGCGCCCACCTGGCCTGTTGATGATTTTGAACGCCCCTTAAATAGGCTTCCAGCAACGATTGTTCTTGCCGGGCGGCGGCAAACGTGGGGGTGATAGCCAGCGTTTTTGAGAAAATCGCTTGCGCTTCGTGAAAGTTGCCGCCGTTTCGCAAAATCAGGCCCTGCTCAAAATACCGGGCCGACAGGTCGGCGGCGATGGTTGTATCTGCGGGCCGAAGCCGGCGCATTTGCTCCAGGGCCTCAATTTGGGCCGGCTGG
>JAJRUC010000143.1 GCA_024278015.1 Chloroflexota bacterium | reverse complement strand
TGCGCGTTCTTATCACCGGCGGCGCCGGATTTTTAGGTTCTCATTTGTGTGACCGTTTCCTGAAAGAAGGGCACTCTGTCATTGCAATGGACAACCTGATTACCGGCAGCACCGCCAACATTGAGCATTTGGCCGGCAATCCGAATTTCCTGTTCATCAAACACGATGTCACCAACTACATTTATATTGAAGGCGCGTTGGACGCAATTTTGCATTTCGCCTCGCCGGCCAGCCCCATCGACTACCTGGAACTGCCCATCCAAACCCTGAAGGTGGGCGCGCTGGGCACGCACAAAGCCCTGGGCCTGGCCAAAGCCAAAGGGGCGCGATTCCTGCTGGCCTCCACCTCCGAAGCCTACGGCGACCCCCTTGTCCACCCCCAAACCGAAGACTACTGGGGCAACGTCAACCCCATCGGGCCGCGCGGCGTGTACGACGAAGCCAAACGCTTTGCCGAAGCCATGACTATGGCCTATCACCGTTATCACGGCGTAGAAACCCGCATCATCCGCATCTTTAACACCTACGGGCCGCGTATGCGCCTGGGCGACGGCCGCGTTGTGCCCAATTTCATTGCCCAGGCCTTAACCGGCCAACCGCTAACCGTGTACGGCGACGGCACGCAAACCCGTTCCTTCTGCTACGTGAGCGACCTGGTGGAGGGCATTTATCGGCTGCTGCATTCCGATGAAGTGGAGCCGGTCAACATCGGCAACCCGCACGAAATGACCATTCTGGAATTTGCCCGCAAAATCAGGAAAATTTCCGGCAGCAATTCGGAAATCAACCTGATTCAGCCGGAAGACGAGCGCACCCAGGACGACCCCAAACGCCGCCGCCCGAACATCGGCAAAGCCAAACGTATTCTGGACTGGGAGCCGCAGGTTTCGCTGGACGACGGGCTGCAAAAAACCATCGCCCATTTCAAAACCCGGCTGAACAAGTAATGTCCGCTGCGTTTGAGCTTCCGCCCGTCGCCGGATTTGTCATCCGGCCCGGAGACAGGTCTCTGTGGTATCTGCCCCTGATTGTGGCGCTGACGGGCGTGGCTCTGGCGATACTGCCCCTGAAACTGGCCGCCCTGGCCGTGGGGGGCAGCATTATTTTTTTGGCGGGCCTGATTCATCCCAAACTGGCTCTGTACCTGCTCGTTCCGGCCATTCCCTTCGGCCCGGTGATGCAAACAAGCGTCGGCGGCCTGGGCGTGGGGCCGGTGGAAGCCCTGTTGGGGCTGATGCTGGTGGCCTGGCTGCTGAAAATGGCCGCCCGCCACGAAATCATCATTCCGCACCCGCCGTTGCTATGGCCCTTTTTGCTGTTTTTGGCGGCCGTCGGCGGCTCGTGGTTGAGGATGTTCTCTTTAACCGCCGGCCTGACCGAAACCCTGAAATGGCTGGAGATGCTGGCCCTGTACCTGTTCATCGCCGCCAACGGAGAGCGGGCCGATATTCCGCGCCTGACCGTCATCATCCTGCTCAGTGGCGCGGCTCAGGCGGCTTTGGGTCTCTATCAATTTGTGTTCAAGGTTGGGCCGGAAGGTTTTTTGCTGTTTGGGGGGCGATTTTTGCGGGCCTACGGCACCTTTCGGCAACCGAACCCCTACGCCGGGTATTTGGGGCTGGTGTGGCCCCTGGCGTTGACGCTGAGCCTGTGGGCGTTGGCCCGGTGGCGGTCACACAAAACTACCGCAGGGCTGTGGTGGCTGGGCCTTGCCGCCGGAAGCGCCGCGCTGGTGGGGGCGGGCCTCGTCGCCGGCCAGTCGAGGGGTGCGCTGCTTGGTCTGGCCGCGGCCACCGTCATCGCCATTTTATTTATGGGCGGTCGCTGGGCCGTGGCTTTGGGCGCGGGCCTCATCGGCGGGGCGCTGCTCATTTCAATGGGGGCGTCGGCTTATGCGCCGGCCCTGCTGCGGCAACGCTTTGCCGATATTACGCCCTACATTGGGCTGAACGATGTCTCTGCCGTGGTCGTGACCAACGCCAACTTTGCCATCATCGAGCGGTTGGCCCACTGGCAGGCCGCCCGCCAAATGTGGCTGGAACATCTCTGGCTGGGGGTGGGCTTCGGCAACTACGAGGCCATCTACCCGGCCTACGCCGTGGGGCGGTGGCTGGCTCCGCTGGGACACGCCCACAATTATCTGCTCAATATCGGCGCGGAGGCGGGTTTCATCGGCTTGCTGGGCTATATCCTGTTTTGGGCCTGGGTAATTGGCTTCACCCTGCGGGTGCGAACCATGCCGGGCATCTCCGCCTTTCAGCAGGCGATTGTAGCCGGCAGTCTGGGCATTTTCAGCCACCTGCACCTGCACAATCTGGTCGATAATTTATACGTGCAAGGCATATATTTGCATGTGACCGTTATTTTTGGTTTAATAACGCTCATTGCCCAACAGGGCCACCATCCAAAACAAAGAGAAGTCAAGATTGATGACATTAATCAGCAGTGTGTTACACAACCCAAAACAAAAAAGAGAAGTTAAACGATTTATTAAATTCGGTATTGTGGGCGCCTTCGGCGCGGCAGTTGATTTCAGCATTTTAAACGCCCTTATTTTCTGGGCCGGATTCAGTTCGCCCGGCGGCAAAATTCTGGCGAATGTCGTTTCAACCAGCGTGGCTATCATCAGCAACTTTATCTGGAACCGGCTGTGGACGTTTCCGGAATCTCGCGCCCGCAAAAAACGAACCCAGCTGGTGCAATTTACGCTGGTTAATCTGGTGGGGCTGATCATCAACACCGGCATCTTTTTTGTGGCCGACCACTATATTTTCGAGCCGGTTGTATCGACCAACATGGCTATTCAACTGGCAAAAGCCTCGGCCATCGGCATTGTGCTGTTCTGGAATTTTGGAGCCAACCGGATATGGACCTACCGGGGGCTGTAGTATGCCATGCACATTGGAATTAACTACACCCCCGCCCTGCGCCAGCGGGCGGGCATTGGACGCTACACCCGGGGGCTGATAAACGCCCTGGCCCGGCTTGATGCAAAAACCTGGTACACCCTGGTGGTCAGCCGGGACGCGCCCCTGGAAGCCCTGCCCAAACTTCCCCATAATTTTACGCTCAAACGTCTGCCCCTTTCCGAAAGGCTGCTGACCATCCTTTGGCACCGGCTGACCCTGCCGCTGGCCCTCGATGCCTGGGCCGGGCCGTTTGACCTGTTCCACTCCCCTGATTTTGTGCTGCCCCCCTTGCGCCGCGCCCCCGGTCTGCTGACCGTACACGACCTGTCGTTCATCAAACACCCGCACGGCGCAGCGCCCAAACTTCGCCGCTGGCTTAAGACCGTGGTGCCGCGCAGCGCGGCCCGCGCCCGCCACATTCTGGCCGATTCCGCCAGCACCAAAACCGACCTGATAACCCTGCTGCATGTTCCGCCGGAAAAGATAACAGTGGTTGGCGCGGGGGTGGAGCCGCGTTTTCGGCCCGTTGCCAACGAAGCCGCCCGGCAACGGATACGGAATCGCTATCGCCTGCCGGCTGAATTTGCGCTGGGACTGGGCACGCTGGAACCCAGAAAAAATTTTGAGGGCCTGATTGCCGCCTTCAATC
>JAJRUC010000142.1 GCA_024278015.1 Chloroflexota bacterium | reverse complement strand
CCGGTTTTTGTAGGGGCGACTCTTGTGGTCGCCCAAATTCGGGCTGAAACACAGGGCAACCACAAGGGTTGTCCCTACCCCGAACTAACATATATCAGTGAAAAACCATGTTCGTTTGTGACGCAGTTGAGTATATGTCAATTTGAGGTAAAATAAACAGGGTGCGCCGGCCAACAAACGTTGGAGCGCACCCTGTTGGCGTAAATTAACGTTAGCGGAACAGCTCTCTGGTGATGACCACCCGCTGAATCTGGCTGGTGCCTTCGTAAATCTGGAAGATTTTGGCGTCGCGCATCAGTTTCTCCACCGGATATTCCGAAATATACCCGTAGCCGCCGTGAACCTGCACGGCGTCGGTAGTGATTTGCATAGCCGCATCGGCGGCGAACACTTTCGCCATTGAAGCCAGTTTGATGTCCGGGCGGCCTTCATCAAAGGCGACGGCGGCTTGCCAGGTCAGCAAGCGGGCCGCTTCCACTTTGGTCGCCATATCGGCAATTAAATGGCCCACGGCCTGATGCTTGTAGATGGGTTTGCCCATAGTGTATCGTTCTTTGGCAAATTTAACAGACTCATCCAGCGCCCGCTGCGCCACACCCGTGGCCGCTGCCGCCACGCCGGGGCGAGAGCGGTCGAACACCTTCATGGCAATCAAAAAGCCGGTACCTTCGCTGCCGATGATATTGCGGGCCGGCACGCGCACATCTTCCAGAACCACCTCGGCGGTGTCTGAGGCGCGTTGGCCCAGCTTGTCAAACGGCTTGCCCACCGAAACGCCGGGCATGTTGCGGTCTACCAGAAAAGCGGTGATACCTTTGTAGCGCTTTTCCGGGTGGGTGTAGGCAAAGACGGTGTACCAATCGGCCACGGTGGCCCCGCTGATGAAGGTTTTGGTTCCGTTCAAAATATAGTCGTCGCCGTCTTTGCGGGCGATGGCCTTCAGCGCCGCCACGTCAGAACCGGCGCCCGGTTCGGTCAGGGCATAGGCCGCCAGTTTGCCGTCAACCAGGCGGCCCAGATACTCCGCTTTTTGCTCGTGGCTGCCTCCCACCAGTAAAGGCAGGGCGGCCAGGTTATTGATGGTGATGCACAGGTTGATGCCGGAGCAGGCCCATGCCATTTCTTCGCCCACCAGCATTTCCTCAAACAAACTCAGGCCCATGCCGCCGTATTCCTCCGGCACATTGAGCGTGGTGAGCGCTTGTTGCTGGGCTTTTCTCACAATTTCCCACGGATATCCAGGAACTTTATCAAAATGTTCCGCATAGGGGGCCATCGCATTCACCGCAAAATCGCGGGCCAGCTTTTGAATCATCTTTTGCTCTTCAGTTAGCGTAAATCCTACTCCGGCAGAAGCGCCATTGCTACCGTTAGACATAGTATCTCCTCCTGATTGGCTTGTGTTTTACCTGTGATTATTTTATATTGTTGCGCGAAAGATGTAAAATACCCATACTTTTTTTGGATAAAATTGATTTTGTCTTCATAATATCTGATAAAATACGCAAAGAGGAGTGTACGCCATGCCATTTGCTCAAGTGAACGATATTAAAATGTATTACGAGGTCCACGGCGCCGGCGGTTCGCCCGTAATGCTGATTATGGGCCTGGGGGCCGGCAAATCGGGCTGGCCGCCGGAAGTGGTGCAGAAGCTGGCTGCCCGCCACCGGGTCATCCTGTTCGATAATCGGGGGGTGGGCCAAACCGGTGCGCCCGCCGAACCGCCCTACACCATGCCCCAATTGGCCGCCGACGCGGTTGACCTGCTGGATGCGTCGGGTTTTGCCAAAGCGCACATCTTCGGCATGTCGATGGGGGGCATGATTGCCCAGCATATAGCTCTCGATTTTCCGGAGCGGGTGTGGGGCCTGGTGTTGGGCTGCACCACGCCCGGCGGCAAACATGTAGAGCGCACTCCCCCCGATGTGCTGGATATTTTAATCAAGCCGCCATCGGGCAACCGCGCCGCCGATATTCGGGCCGCCTGGCCCATCTTCCACACCCCGGCCGTCATCGAAGCGCAACGCGACGCCCTGGAAGCAGAACTGGCCCGGGAACTGGCCTACCCTGAACAACCTCGTTATGCTTTTGAACTGCAAATGGGAGCCATCGTTAAAACGCACAACACGTTTGAACGGCTGCCGGCCATTACTGCGCCCACGCTGGTGCAGGTTGGCCTGGACGACAGGCTCATCCCCCCCGGCAACGCCCGCATGCTGGCCGCGCAAATTCCCCGCGCCCGCCTGCTGGAATATCCCGCTGCCGCGCACAGTTATTTGCGGGATACCGGCTTTAAAGCGGTGGATGACATCCTTGATTTTTTGGCCGGGGTGGAGGCCGATACCGCCATGACGGGCGCAAATTAATTTGCCAAGCCACGTTGAAGCGTGTATTATACCTCCGCTCTTAAATTGATTTGGGCCGGTGGCGGAATGGCAGACGCTGTGGACTTAAAATCCACTGCCCGCAAGGGCGTGTGGGTTCGACTCCCACCCGGCCCATTTCTGTTTTTTGCGATGATTTTTTCTTTGAGCCGGCGCACTGTCCTTCGATGGTGCGCATGATTTTCCCCGCAGGTCGCGTCTCCGGCGTGTTCTGCGGTTCTCCAGCCCTTGAGCTTGCCCCCCCTGTTCATCCAAATTTTGACAACGACAAATATTTATGTTAGCCTGTACGTCTTGTAAAATACCGGAAGCAAATTGGTACTGCGTCTTCAATTTTTTGCAGGTGTTGATTTTTACAGCGTGCTGTGGCAATATATACTCAACCGCGTCATAAAATAACAGTAACTACTCAGGCATCAGAGATAAAGTTACCAGTTAGAGCGGTTTTGCCATTTTTTACCCCCCTCAATCCCCCCGTTGACGGGGGGAAGTGTTACATTCTCCTCCCTCACGAGGGGGGAGTTACGCGAAGCGGTTGCTTCATCAGAGGGGGGGGGTGAGTAGTTACAAATAACATGGATTTGCAGGAATGCGCCGGTTTTTGTAGGGGCGACTCTTGTGGTCGCCCAAATTCGGGCTGAAACACAGGGCAACCACAAGGGTTATCCCTACCCCGAACTAACATATATCAGTGAAAAACCATGTTCGTTTGTGACGCAGTTGAGTATATATTTCGATATTTACCCTGTTTCAGGTGTAGATATTTACGTTTGGTTTTGAAACTTTTACTGCAAGAAAGGGAAAAATCATGAAGAAGTATGTTTTGTTCGTTTTGGCTGTAGTACTGACAGGTATATTGGGGGCGTGCAGCTCTGCTCCGGCAGAGCAATCCGCCGCCGGAACCGGGGCCTACAAATTCGCGGCCATCTTCCCCGGGGTCATCACCGATGCCGACTACAACACCCTGGGCTACATCGGCACCACCGCCGTGCAGAGTGACCTGGGCATAGAAACCGCCTATTCGGAAAGTGTGGCCGTACCCGATGTGGAACGGGTGATGTTAATTGCCCCGATGATGGGGTTGGGCGGTATGCCACAAATTGTTGATTATTTCCTAATGAATCTCTTCATGCGATTACCCAACATCAGTCTGGGAGGCGCGGGGGAGGTCGTTCGAGAGCATGTCT
>JAJRUC010000141.1 GCA_024278015.1 Chloroflexota bacterium | reverse complement strand
GGTACAGATGAGCGCCGATTTCAGCGTGCCGGTGGTGCATGCCAAAAACGTCAACAGCGCGGAAACGCTGGCGACGCTGAAAACGTGGCAGCCCGATTTGGTGGTGTCGGTGTATTTGAACCAGCTCATCAAAAAACCGCTCATCGAATTGGCGCGCGTGGGTGTCATCAACGTGCATCCCGCGCTGCTGCCGCGCAACCGGGGACTTTTCCCCTATTTTTGGGCGCTGGCAAATGGCGATACCGAAACCGGCGTGACCGTCCATTGGGTGGACACCCGTTTCGACACGGGCGAAATTTTGTTGCAGCGCGCCCTGCCCATTGCGCCGGAGGATACCGTGCTGTCGCTGGCGGGGAAGAGCGCGGCGCTCGGCGCGGAACTGCTGGTGGAAGCTGTCCGCGCCATTGCGGACGGAAATCCGCCCCGTGTGCCGCAAAATCCGGCGGATGCCGGCTATTTTTCGTGGCCCACCGCCGACGCTGTGCGCCAATTTCGGCGGCGCGGACGGCGGTACGGCTCGCTGATTGAAATGTGGCGAGAAGTGACGTAAATGGAGATTTTTTAATCACCAATCAGCCAATAACCAACAACCAACAATAATTGACCGATGACAAAACTATCCGTTATCCTGCCAACCTATAATGAACGGGAAAATATCCCCGAACTGATTGACGCGCTGCACGCCACATTATCCCCCTGGAATTGGGAGTATGAATTGGTGGTGGTGGACGATAACAGCCCCGACGGCACGGCGGGGGTGGTTCGCAGCCGGTACGGCGATGACCCGCACGTGGCGTTGCTCGTCCGCACGGACGGGCGCGGACTGGCGACCGCCATCCGCTACGGCATCGAGCGCGCCACCGGCGATACGGTGGTCTGCATGGACACCGATTTCAACCACGACCCGGCGATGATTCCGCAGATGGTGAAATTTCTGGAATTTTACGATTTGGTCATCGGCTCGCGTTTTGTCATGCGCGGCGGCATGGAAGATCGCTTCCGGCAATTTTCCAGCGGGGTGTATAATTTTGGCATTCGCCTGCTGTTCCGCACCCCCGTCCATGAAAACTTGAGCGGCTTTTTCGCCATGTCCCGCGAGAAAATCCTTTCGATGCCGCTGGACGATATTTTTTACGGCTACGGCGATTATTTCATCCGGCTGATTATGGTTTCATGGCGGCGAGACTACAATATTCTGGAAGTCCCCGTATTTTATCGCCTGCGGATGCACGGCCACAGCAAAACGCAATTCGTTTCAACGCTCATCCAATATACCCGCGCCCTGTTTTCGTTGTGGATAAAATTGTGGCAGGGTAGAATGAAATGAGGGTGGCCCATTCTTTTTGTTCGGTACAAAACCATGCGCGTTTTTGAAAAATCGCCCCAAAAAACTTCATCCACCCGCGCCGATTTTTGGCTGCTGCTGGCCCTGTTTGTCGCTTTCCGGCTGTTGACGCTCCTGCTGCTGAAGCCGGGCGGTTTTATCCGCGACTGGTCGGATTTTGACACCTACCTCGGCATTGCCCAACTTTCCGATTACGGCCTGTACCCGTACCTTCATTTTTGGCTGGAATGGCCCCCCCTGGTGCCGTGGTTGATGGTCGGCGCATACCGGCTATCGCTATTAATTCCGGTGTGGACGGAAGACCCCCGGTTGTGGTTTGTGACCATTTTGGGGGCGGTATTTGTGCTGTTTGAAGCGGGGAACTTCTGGCTGGTCTATCGGTTGGCGCGGCGATTGCTGACCGGGCGGGCGGACATTTTGCGGGTGTTGGCGATGTACGCCCTGCTGTTTCCGCCGGTGTACGCCATGCTCGGTTTTTTTGACGGCATGGCCCTCTTTTTCATCTTGTTCAGCCTCGATTTGCTGCTGGCGGACCGCTTCAAAGGGGCGGCGATGGCTGCCGCTGTGGGAACGTTGGTCAAACTCACGCCGATTATTACGGCGGGGGTGGCGGCCTGGCTGCTGTGGCATCGACTGAAACCGGACCGGCGGCGGGCGGCGATAGCCTGGCTGGGCTACGTCGCCACGCTGGCCGGCGCCCTGCTGGCCCTGCTGGCGCCGTTTTTGCTGATTGCGCCGCAATGGCTGGCAGCGCACGCGCGGGCTGTGCTGGGGCGCTCAAGCTGGGAAACGGGGTGGGCTGCGCTGGAAGGCTATTTCGGCTTTGGGCAACTGGCCGGCAACCGCCTGAATCCCGCCGAAACCGCGTTTGCGGCCCATCCGGCGAGCCTGCCGTGGCTGTGGATTTCGCTGGCCTTTGCCGCCCTCTATCTTGCGGCCTTCTTTCTCCGCCCAAAAGATACTTCTCCGCGCCGGGTGTTGGCCTTCGGCGGGTTGACCATCACCCTGTTTTTGCTTTATTCCAAAGGGTACAGTCCCCAATTTTTGGTGCTGGTTTTGCCCTTTATCATCCTGCTGCTGCCCAACGGGGCGGGGCTGGGCTATGCTCTGGCCCTGACCGCCCTGAATGTGCTGGAGCAGCCGGTCTATTTTGTGATGTTGCCCAAGGCCCATTGGCTGCTGACAGCGGTGGTGTGGCTGCGCTTTGCCCTGTTTGCCGCGCTGGCGGTGGAATTTTGGGTTCAGGTTTCGGGGTTCAGGTTTCGGGGTTGGCGAGTGGCGCGGGTGATTCTGTTGGCGGCGGTGTTCATTTGGATGGCGAGTCTGCTGCCCCGCGCGGCGGGGGAATATCGGGCGGCGCAATCGACGCAGCAGCCAGTCGGCGCGCTGGTTTTATTTTTGCAAACAGTGGCCAGGGCCGAACCGCAGCCGCTGGTTATTACCACCCGGCCCGCCTACCGGCAACTGTACCCGTATCTGCATCGAAGCTATCGGTTGCGCCTGGCGGATGATACACAATTGCCCGGCGCGCCGACGCCGCAGCAAATTGCGAAAACTGAAACGATGGCATGGGTGTGGGTGGAAGATGCGGCAGCGGTGGGGCAAAAATTTGCGGATTTGGGCGCGATTGCAGCGGATTATTTGCCGGGAGACGGGAATCGATTGCTGTTGACGGATTTTTCCGGCGACGGCGTGGCGCCGCCGTTGATGGCTTCGGCGGAGAACGGCATGGAATTGGCGGGCGCATCGGTGCGCCGAAACGATGACGCGTTGACCGTGCAGCTGTTTTGGCACGCCGCAAAACCCGGGGCCGCCGATTACACGGTCTTCACCCAACTCCTTTCCGCCGGCGGGCAATACATCGCCGGGCACGACGGCCAACCCGCCGCCGGGGCGAATCCCACCGCCGGTTGGCCGGCAAACGCGCTGGTGTCCGATGCCCACCGCATCGACCTGCCCCCCGACCTGCCCCCCGGCGAGTACCGGCTGGTGGCGGGCATGTACGACGCATCCGGGGCGCGGCTTCCCTTTTTTGCCCCGGATGGTTCGCCGCTGGCCGATGGGGCCATTCCGGTTAAAATCCTCACCCTGCCATAAGGCGGTTTTACCATCAGGACTTACGCAGTTGCGGTAAATCACGGTGTTCTACCCCCTCCCCGCTTCGCGTCCCCCGATGTCGGGGGAGGAGCTAACTTCCCCCCGCTTCGCGTCCCCCGATGTCGGGGGAGGAGCTAACTTCCCCCCGCTTCGCGAGCTAACTTCCCCCCGCTTGAGGGGGGACTGAGGGGGGTAAAGTGCCGCAACTGCGTAAGTCCTGACCATTTCCCGCCATTCCGGCTGACGTGATACGCGATAATTTTAGCGTGGCGCGTATGGGTAAATAATCCTTCTCCCAAAAACGGGTTTTTATGGTAAAATACAGTTATGGCAACCGGTAGCCATCATAAGTATTTGTAACCGAAAATAGCGCCCTTTTGCCGCTTTTACCCCCTCCCTGCCCCTCCCCCGTTTGCGGGGGAGGGGATATCTCCTCCCTCTTGGGGGCGCGAAGCGGTTTCTTCATCAGGGATTAAGGGGGGATGAGAGTTGCATTTTCCGTATGCTGAATAGTTACAGATACAGTTATGGCAACCGGCAATGCCATCGTGAAATTTGCACAGGACTGTAAATACAGGAGCAAATAATGGCAGTTCCGTATGGTGAATCGGCCTATATTTATGGCTTGCACGACCGGGGCGGCGAAAAAAACCTGACGCGCAACAATCAGGCCAGAGGCTGGGTGCTGGTCACCGAAGAAATCCGGGCCAACCCCAACGACCGCAGCGGCGGTAATTATAAATCGTTGGCGGACAAAGGCTTTGGGGTAATTGTGCGCCTGAACTACGCCTACGGCAACGAAGGCACCATCCCCCATTCGTCCCAATACGATAATTTTGCCCGGCGGGCGGCCAACTTTGCGCGCAATTCCAAAGGGGCGCATATCTGGCTCATCGGCAATGAGATGAATTTGGAACGGGAGCAGCCGCGCGGCCAGCGCATTACCCCCCGCCTGTACGCCGAATGTTACAAAAAATGCCGGACGGCCATTAAAGCGGTGCCCGGCCGTCAAAACGACCAGGTGATTGTGGGGGCTATTGGCCCCTGGAACGGCGAAACATCTTATCCCGCCGACCCGCAAGGCATGTACATCGCCAATCAAATTCCCAACGCGCCCAGCCAGTATCCCTATCAAGGATTTTTCGGCGATTTTATCAAATATATGCGGGATATGCTGCTGGCTATCGGCCCGCAACAGTGCGACGGGATGGCTATTCACGCCTATTCGCACGGCTACGACCCCAAACTGATTTTCAGCAAAGAGAAAATGGGGGCTCCGTTTCAAAAATACTACTTCCATTTTCGCACGTATCAGGACCAAATGACGGCCATCCCCTTTGAATTCAGGCAGTTGCCCGTATATTTGACCGAAGCCAACGGCGACAAGGAGTCGGACGGCTCAAAATGGCCCAACAAAAACAGCGGCTGGATAAAAAACGCCTACAGGGAAATCAATCGCTGGAATCAAGACCGGAATCACCAAATCCGGGCCGTGATTCTTTATCGCTGGTCGCGCGATGATGATTGGAACATCGACGGCAAACGCAATGTGCAGCGAGACCTGAAGGAGGCCGTGGCTAAAGGCTACAAATGGATTCCCGATGTGCCGCCCAAACGCTATCCGCAAGAACTGCGCCCGGTTGTCAGCATCCAAATTCAGGACATCAGCGCCACGCTGCCCACCAACCCGGCCCTGCCGCCGTATGGAACCCGCTCGCTGCTCTCCATTCGACAGGTGGTCATCAACCACACCGCCACCCCGCCCGGCGTTACGCCCTTGCGCATTGCCCAATATCAGGTCAGCAACGAGAGAAGGCCGCGTCCGGGCATTGCCTATCACTTCTGCATCACCGCTGCCGGCGAAGTTTTTCAAACCCAGCCCCTGACCGTCATTTCTGAACATGCCGGGCAATTCAGCGCCCAAAGCGTGGGGGTGAGTCTCATTGGCAATTTTACCGACGCTCCCCCACCGGAAGCGCAATTAAACGCCACCGCCGCCCTGCTGGCAAAACTGACCGGCGACCTGAACCTGCCCCTGGACGGCAATACGGTGGTGGGCTATAGCGAACTGGCCGTGACGGCCAGCCCCGGGGCCACGTGGCCCGCCTGGAAACCTGTCTTGCTGGAAAAAGCCCAGGCCGCCGCCGCGCCGCCGATACCCGGTTATCTGGCGAATTATCTCAGCCACAATGTGCCGGCCACCATAAAGGCCAACCAGTCTGTATTTGTGGATATTATGGTGGAGAATATCGGGTTGTTTACCTGGACCCGAAGCGGCGTCAACCCCTTCCGGCTGGGATTCAAGTGGTTTAATGCCCAGGGGCAGGCGGTCATTTTGCCCGCCGGCCTGAACTTCCGCACTGACTTGCCGCAGGATGTGGCCTCGAACCAGACCGTCCGGCTCAAAGCTCGCCTGCAAACGCCCCCCACGCCCGGCGCGTATCGCTTGCGCTGGGACATGGTGCATGAACAAGTGACCTGGTTTGGCGACCAGGGCGACCCCGGTCTGGAACTGGACAACATTACCATCACCCCCGCCGATACCGTCGGCGCGCCGGTGGTGGGTGCGCCTTCTCTCGATATTCAGATTCAGGACATTAGCGCCACGCTGCCCACCAACCCAACCCTGCCCCCCTACCCAACGCGACCCCTCACCGCCATTCGTCGCTTTGTCATCAACCACACCGCCACCCCGCCCGGCGTTACGCCCTTGCGCATTGCCCAATATCAGGTCAGCAACGAGAGAAGGCCGCGTCCGGGCATTGCCTATCACTTCTGCATTACCGCTGCCGGCGAGGTTTTTCAAACCCAGCCGCTGACGGTGGTTTCCAATCACGCCGGCCAGGACAGCTTCGACAGCGTGGGGCTGAGTCTCATCGGCAATTTCACCGATGCCCCCCCGCCGCAATCGCAATTAAACGCCACCGCCTCTGTGCTGGCGAAAATTGCCGCCCGGCTTGGCCTGCCTGTTGACCTGAGTACGGTCTTCGGCTACAGCGATTTGGCGGTGACGGCCAGCCCCGGGGCCACGTGGCCCGCCTGGAAGGACAGCCTCATTTCGCTGGCCCGGCAGGCCGCCGGCGTGCCCGTGGTCGGGCCGGTTGCCCCCATTGATGCGGGCGCGGCGTTGCCCGCCGGCAAAACCATTAAACATTATATGCTGCTGTGGCGAAACACCGCCCAAAACTGGGCTGAATGGGATTTGGTCAGCGCCATCGACTACATTGGCGCCTTTGGCCCGACGGTCGGTTTTTCGGTGGAAGAGGCCCAATACGCCGAATACGTGACCATCGTCGGCGGCGCATCCGGCGTGCCCGCCCAGGCCGAACAGCAATTGCAGGCCGCCGGCTGCAAAGTGCAGCGCCTGAACGGGGCCACCCAGGAGGAGACCAACCGTATGTTGTACGATTTGATTGAAGCGGGCCGGCCCTTCCGGCCGGTTTGATTGTGCGTATTGTTTTTCACATCGATCTGGATGCTTTTTACGCCGCCGTAGAAACGTTGCAGGACCCTTCTTTGGCCGGCAAACCGTTAATCATCGGCGGCGACCCCCGACGGCGCGGCGTGGTGGCTTCGGCCAATTATGCCGCCCGCGCCTTCGGCGTGCGCTCTGCCATGACCACCGCCCGCGCCCTGCGACGTTGCCCGCAAGCGGTGGTCATACCGCCCCGGCACAGCCTGTACCGGCAGGTTTCGGCGCGGGTTATGGCCCTGCTGGGCGAATACAGCCCCGTGATGGAACAATCTTCAATTGACGAAGCCTTTCTGGATATGACCGGCCAACTGCCCGCGCCCGCTGCCGCGCCGGAAACCGCCCGCCAATTGCAACAAGAAATTCAAACCCGGCTTGGCTTGTCCGCTTCGGTGGGGATTGGCAGCAACAAGTTGATTGCCAAAATGGCCGGCAAAGCGGACAAGCCGGGCGGCGTAACCTGTGTTGCCCCCGGCGCCGAGGCGGAATTTTTGGCCCCCATGCCGGTGCGGGCGTTGGGGGGCATCGGCCCCAAAACGGCCCAAAAGCTGGCCGAAATCGGGGTCAAAACCATCGGCGATATTGCCCGCCTGCCGGAAGAAGACCTGTCGCGCATGTTGGGGGCCAACGGTCTGCTGATATGGCAGTTTGCCCACGGCCTTGATGCGCGCCCGGTGCAAACTCGCCGCCGGGCCAGGTCCATCAGCCGGGAAATCACCTTTGCCCATGATGTTTATGATGCAGCCCTGCCGGCCGAAACGCTAAAAAAAATGAGCCGCAAGCTGGCTCATCGACTGCAAAAAAGAGATTTGACGGCCCGCACCGTGACGCTGAAATTGCGCTACGATGATTTTAGCACCGTTACCCGCAGCATTACGCAGGCTACCGCCACCAATTCCCCGGCAGATATTGACCGCCGCGCCCGGTTTTTGCTGGCTAAATACCGGAATCAAGCGCGGCCCATTCGGTTAATTGGCCTGAGCGTGAGCCGGTTTGTGAAAGGGGTCTTTCAGCCTCCCCTTTTCTGACGCAGCAAGGCCAGGGCGATAATGCCCGCCCACGGCAGCAATTTAAACTCGCCGGCAGCCAGCGCGGTTTCCACCTCCGCCCGGCTCAGCAGCAGCAATTCCTGTTCTTCCAAATCATCGGCGTCAATTTCGGCGAATTTTTCCGCATCCTGAGCCAGAAAGAAATGCGCCACTCCCACCCCACGATTTCCATCTACGGCGTAACTTCCCAGCGATTGCCACTGCGCGGCGCGATAGCCTGTTTCTTCCAGCAATTCGCGTTGGGCTGCCGCCAGCGGGTTTTCTCCGCGTTCGATGTAGCCGCCCACCACGGCCAGCGACGTGCCATCAACGGCGTATTTGGTTTGCCGGAAGCAGATGAATTCTCCGGTGCGGGTGATGGCTACCACATTGATGAAATCGGGTGTGACCACCCAGGGCCAGTGGTCGATAATCCGGCCGTCCGGCAGTTGGATGGTGTGGTCTTCGATGGCGAGGAATTTGCTGTGCGGCAAAATTGTTCGGCGGGCGATGGTTTTCCACGGTTGCATGGGATTTTTCCTGTCAGGATTGGGCAATTATTGACGCTGGAGGGTTTCGAATTGTCGCAATTGCGCCATTTGAACGGGCATAATTTTGATGAATGGCCGGCTTCGTTTTATCAGGGTCAGGGCTTCGTCCAGTGACATGCCCTGGGTGATGAAATACGCGGCGGCCAGGGTGGGGGCGCGGCCCACCCCGCCGGCGCAGTGAATGTACACTTTACCGCCTTCGGCCACAATTTGCCGAATGAAAGCCGCCCCTTGTTGCAGGTGGGCGATGGTGGGGGCGTCGTCATCGATGGTGGGCAGGTGGCAGTAGTGTTGCAGGGCCAGGCCGTGGGCCGCGTCATCAAATTCGAGGCGCAAGTTCACGTCGGCGGTAATGCCCAGCCGTTCCAGTTTTTGCTTGCCTGCCATGCGATATTGCGGCCCCACAAAGATTTTGGGGGTGATTCGGCTGTATTTGATGAGGGGTACGCCGGTCAGTTTGGGCGCTCCCCGGCCGTAAACCCACACCAGGGTGGTGCGCAGCCCCTGGTTTCGCAATCGAAAGATAAGGATGTCCCATCCTTTTTTCAGAGTGTTGGTAACAGACATAAGTTGCGGGCGTACTCCAAAAATGAGCGGGGCCATTATGCCTTGCTCATAATTTTTGTATGAGAGACGGACAGCGGACGGGTTACTTAACGTTGAGAATTTTGAAGCTCAGGGGGCCGCTGGGCGTTTCGGCGGTGATGGTCTGGCCCTTCTTTTTGCCCAACAGGGCCTTGCCGATGGGCGATTCGTTGGAAATATTGCCGTTTAAGGGATTCGCTTCGGCAGACCCGACGATTTTGTAGGTTTCCTCATCGGTTTCGCCTTCTTCCAGCACGGTCACAACGCTCCCCAGCGATACGATGCCGTTGTTTTTGGCGGGTTTAATCAGAATTACTTCTCTCAGTTGCGCTTCCAGCGTTTGGATGCGCCCTTCCAAAAAGGCCTGGGCATCTTTCGCTTCGTCGTAGGCCGAGTTTTCGCTCAGGTCGCCTTCTTCTTTGGCCTGTTTAATCGCTTCGGCCACTTCTTCACGGCGCTCAGTGCGAAGATAATGCAATTCTTTTTCTAGTTTCTCTTTGCCTTCGGGGGTGAGATATACCGGTTTTGCTACCATATTTTGTTCCTGTTTACCACAATTTACAAATACGCTTTGAGCGCAAGTTTAATAAAAAATCCGAGGCCGATTGCTCAGTCTCAGATAAAGTATATTATACACAAAAACCCCGATTTGTAAAGGGAGAATTCGATTTCAGGGCGAATCAGGCCATGTTCAAAACGTCGGCAATGGCGACCAACGCCCAGTCAATATCTGCCTGGGTGATGACCAGCGGCGGGGCAAAGCGAATGATGTTCCGGTGCGTTTCTTTGCACAACACGCCCTTTCCCTGCAACGCTTCGCAGAAGCGGCGCGCCCCGCCGGCCTCCGGTTTCAACTCTACCCCCACCATCAACCCCTTGCCGCGCACGTCTTTCACGTGGGGGCTGGGGATTTCGGCCAGGCGTTCCTGAAAATACCGGCCCAGTTCGGCGGCGTTTTCAATGAGCTTTTCTTCGATGAGGACGTTCAGGGCGGCGGTGGCTACTGCCGCGCCCAGCGGATTGCCCCCGAAGGTGCTGCCGTGGTCGCCGGGCTGGAAGACGCCCAGCACCTCTTTGGAGGCCAGCACCGCCGAAACCGGGTAAAATCCGCCGGAAAGGGCTTTGCCCACAATCATCACGTCCGGTCGCACAGCTTCGTGGTCGCAGGCAAAGAGTTTGCCGGTGCGGCCCAGGCCGGTCTGGATTTCATCGGCCATGAAGAGGATGTTGTTGTCGGTGCAGAGTTGGCGCACCTGTTTCAAATAGCCTGCCGGGGGGATGATGATGCCCCCTTCGCCCTGAACGGGTTCTACCATAAAAGCGACGGTGTTCGGGTTGATGGCCTGTTGCAAGGCGGCGCTATCGCCGAAGGGGATGATTTTGAAGCCGGGGGCAAAGGGGCCGAAACCGGCCTGATACTGCGCTTCGCTGGAAAAGCCGACGATGGTGATGGTTCGCCCGTGGAAATTTCCGGCGCAGACAATGATTTCGGCCTGGCCGGCGGGCACGCCTTTTACGGTGTAGCCCCATTTGCGGGCCGCTTTCAGGGCGGTTTCAACCGCTTCCGCGCCGCTGTTCATCGGCAAAGACATGTCGTAGCCGGTTACGGTGTGCAGGGTTTGGTACAGGCGGGCCAGTTGGTCGTTGCGAAACGCCCGCGAGGTGAGGGTCAGGCGTTGAGCCTGGTCTATCATTGCCTGGGCAATTTTGGGGTGGCAGTGCCCCTGGTTTACCGCCGAATACGCGCTCAGGCAATCGAGATATTTATTACCTTCCACGTCGTAAACCCATACGCCTTCGCCCCGTTCCAGCACCACATCAAGGGGATGGTAGTTGTGAGCGCCCAGGTTATCTTCAAGTGCAATAAGGGTTTTGCTGTCCATATTTTTTGCTCCTCGTTGAGAAAAATGTAAAAGATTGATTGGCTCAGTATAAAGGGATGTCTGAGTTTGTGCAACATAACCAGCGTGTTGCGATTTTTTTTGGCATGTGTGCCAATTGAAACAGGATGCCACAGGCAACGCATAACCGGACCTCTTTTGAACATCGATATTTCATGCTACAATCTGTTATCAGACAAAACTTCTATCCCGGACGGGTTGACAGTATTCCATGAAAGTTTCCGTTACCGAACAATTTACCTCGAAATTGCTGCCCTTGGTCGTGGTGTTAATGCTGGTTGGCGTTTCGACGGTGCTGTGGCAGCCGTTGGTTACGTTGCTGCAAACGCAAGATGCGTCCTTGCTGGCCGCCGAGGTGGAACGGCTGGGCTGGCTGGCGCCGCTGGCTTACCTGGCTTTAAATGTGGTGCAAATTGTGGGCGCGCCCATTCCGGGGTATCCGGTGCAGTTTTTGGGCGGCGTGTTGTTCGGCGCTGGGCCGGGAGGGGTGTACGCGGCCTTTGGAACCATCGCCGGGGGAGTGATTTCTGCATGGCTTGCTCGCACGCTGGGCCGGCCCTTCATCGAAAAACAAATCTCCGCCGAAATGTCGGCCCGTTACAACAGCCTGACCAAACTGGCATCGTTGTGGGTGTGGGTGGTGGTGCTGCTCATTCCGCTGGGCGATTTTCCGTATTATCTGGCCGGGTTAAGCCGGGTGAAGCTTAAAACCCTGGCCCTGGCCATTCTGTTGAGCCGTGGCCCGTTCACCTTTTTGATTACCTGGGCCGGCGCTACTTCGGTGCAGGCCCCGGCGTGGGTCTTTGGAGCGTTGCTGGCGGGGGTGCTGGTGATTGTGGCATTGGGCTATGCGTTCAAAACGCCGTTGACTCTGTGGCTGGAACGGCACGTTTTGCGCCGCTTGGGCTGAGACCCCGGAAAAACAGGGGCGTTGACTCTCGCCGGCCCTCATGGTATACTGCCTGCGTTTTAGCCCGTATCATAATGGAAAGAGGATGATTGTTGAAGGCACTTTGCGTCAGCGACAAGGTTGTCAATG
>JAJRUC010000140.1 GCA_024278015.1 Chloroflexota bacterium | reverse complement strand
TGTTCGGGCTTTCGGCGGCGGAAGCGCGGGCCGTTTCACCCGCCGCCCAACGGCTGGCCGAAGCCGAAGGGCTGACCGCCCACGCCAACGCGGTCAAACTCCGGCAAACGAATCCGGGAGAGACTAATATATGACCACCGGCGCAACCACCTTCTCCGCCGAATCTTTCATCCGGCCCGCCATTACCCGGATGCAGGCCTACACGCCCATCGCCCCCTTCAACGTCCTTTCCGAACAGTGCGGCCTGCCCCCGGAACAAATTATCAAGCTTGATGCCAACGAAAACCCGTATGGCCCTTCGCCGCAAGCGGCTATGGCTCTGGCCCAATATCCCTGCCCGCACATTTACCCCGACCCCGAAGCGCGAGACCTGCGCCGCGCCTTAAGCCAATACACCGGCCTGCCCGCCGACTATCTTCAGGTGGGCAACGGCGCCGATGAACTCATCAGTCTGATTGTCAGCCTGTTCATTGAGCCGGGCGACGTGATGCTCAACTGCCCGCCCACCTTCGGCATGTACGCCGTCGAAGCCGACATTCGGGCCGCCAACCTGGTCAACGTCCCCCGCCGGCCCGATTTCAGCCTGGATGTGGCGGCCATTATCGCCGCCGTAAAGCGGCACCGGCCCAAACTCCTGTTCATCACCGCGCCCAACAATCCGGACGGCTCCACGCCGGCCCCCGCCGCTCTGGAAAGGCTGCTGGCCCTGCCCGTGGCGCTGGTGGTAGACGAAGCCTACGCCGAATTTTGCGGCCACAGCTTCATTGATTGGGTTGTCCGTTACCCCAACCTGATGGTGCTGCGCACCTTCAGCAAATGGGCCGGACTGGCCGGGCTGCGGGTGGGCTACGGCGCCTTCCCACCGGATGTAATGGCCCAGCTCTGGAAGCTGAAACCGCCGTACAATGTAAACGCGCCGGCCCAGGCCGCCGCCCTGGCCTCGTTGCGTGACGCCGATTATCTGCTGCAAAATGTCGCCAAAATCCGGGCCGCCCGCGACCGGTTTTTGCGCGATGTGGCCCACATTCCGTGGTTAAAATCCTTCCCCAGCCAAACTAATTTTGTATTGTGCCGGGTGCTGGACAGACCGGCCCGCCGGGTTAAAGACCATCTGGCCGCACAAGGGATTTTTGTGCGGCATTACGCCGCCGCCAACCTGCACAACTACCTCAGAATCAGCATCGGCACCCCGCCGCAAATGAAACAGGTGTTGCAAGGATTGCAGAGCCATGAAATTTAATTTGCCCGTTGACGCATTAATTTTCGATATGGACGGCGTGCTGGTTGATGTTTCGGATTCGTACCGGCAGGCCATCATCCAAACCACAGACCTGTTCTTCACCACCGGCCTGGGCCTGTCTACCACCACCGACGCCCCCCCCCTGCTTGAAGCGGCGGACATCGACGCCCTGAAAATGGCGGGCGGCCTGAACAACGACTGGGATTTGACGACCGTCTTCATCATCTATTTTCTGGAGATGCTCCCTTCGCTGGCCGCGCCCACGTATCCCCTGCGCCGCCACGTGCCGGCCATGCTGGCCTGCTTGCAAATAGCCGGCGGCGGAAAGATTTCCCTCTCGCTGGACAACTTGCGCCGCAAAAAAAACATCCCGGAACTGGCCCGGCGGCTGGCGGCCCACGGCGGCGGTCTGCCCGCCGTAGACCACGTTTTAACCCATCGAAACCGTCACTTGCTGATGGCCGGCGATGACTTGCTCAACGGCAATTTGATACAACGCATCTTTCAGGAACTGTATCTGGGCAACGCGCTCTTTGAAAAAATTTACGGCGAAAAGCCGGTGGTAGCCCAAACCGAAGGTTTTATCAACCACGAAACAGCCCTCATCACCCCGGCAGTCCTGGCCGAATTGCAGGCCGTTATCCCGTTGGGCATTGCCACCGGCCGGCCCAAAATTGAAGCCGAATACACGCTGGACAGGTTGGGGTTGAGCGATTATTTCCAATCGGTGGTGGCCCTGGACGATGTGCTGGCCGCCGAAGCCCAGGGCAAACCCGATCCCTGGTCTCTGCTGGAAGCGGCCCGCCGGCTGCACCCCGTCCCGGCCCGCAGCGCCTACATCGGCGATACCCCGGACGACATTCGGGCCGCCAAAGCCGCCGGCAACATTGTGCCCTTTCTGGCTATCGGCAGCCTGGCCGCCGCCTCAGACCAGGCCGCCCTGCGCCGCCAATTCGAGGCCCGGCAAGCCGATATTATCCTGACCCACCCCAATCGTTTAAAGGAATTAATTATCCGATGACCGCCCGAACCGCAACCGTTACCCGCCAAACCAGCGAAACAACCATCACCATTACCCTTAATCTTGACGGCGCCGGACAGGCCGTCGTTGAAACCGGGGTAGGCTTTTTGGACCACATGCTGCACGCCCTGGCCCGCCACGCCCGCTTTGATTTGACCGCGCAGGCTAAAGGCGACCTGCACATAGACGAACACCACACCGTGGAAGATGTGGGCATTGTGCTGGGGCACACGCTGACCCAGGCGTTGGGCGACAAACGGGGCATCACCCGCATGGGGCATGCCATTGTGCCGATGGACGAAGCGCTGGCCCTGGTGGCGATAGACATCGGCGGGCGGGGCTATTTTGCGTTCGAGGGGCGATTCGACACGCCCAAAATCGGGCAGATGGCAACCAGTCTCATCCCCCATTTTCTGGAAAGCCTGGCGCACGCGGCCAAACTCAATCTGCACGCCCGGCTGTTGGCGGGCAGCGATGACCATCACCGCGCCGAAGCGCTGTTCAAGGCGCTGGCCCGCGCCCTGAACCAGGCCGTCGGCATTGACCCGCAACTGGGCGGGCAACTTCCCAGTACGAAAGGACACATCGACTTATGACCGACCTGCCCCCCACTCCCCCCCTTGGCCCGGCCTATCGCATCGAAACGGAACGGCTGGTCATTCGCTGCTGGCAGCCCCGGGATGCGCCCCTGCTGCTGGCGGCTGTCACCGCCAGCCTGGAGCATCTGCGCCCCTGGATGCCCTGGGCCGCTTACGAACCGACCGACCTGCACGAAAAAGTGAACCTGCTGCGCCGCTACAGAGGCCAGTTTGACCTGGGCGCCGATTTTATCTACGGTATTTTCAACCCCTCCGAAACGGAAGTATGGGGCGGCTGCGGCCTGCACACCCGCCAGGGGCCGGACGCGCGCGAAATCGGCTACTGGATTCACGCGGCGCAAATTAACAGGGGGCTGGCAACGGAAATGGTTGCCGCCTTAACCAAAGTGGCCTTTACGGTGGATGCCGTCCACTGGGTAGAAGTTCGGTGCGACACGACCAATGCCCGCAGCGCCCGCGTGCCGCAAAAGCTGGGCTTTACGCGCGAAGCCACCCTGCGCCAACGGGTGAACGGCGTCGACGGCACTCGCCGCGACATGATGGTCTGGAGTATGCTGGCCGAAGAATACCCCCACAGCCGGGTGGCCGCCGCCAACATCACCCCCTTCGATGCCCTGGGCCGGACGCTGGAGGTTGGCGATTAGTGATTGGTTAATTGGTTATTGGAGTTTTGAAACCCTAATCACCAATCTCCAATAACCAACCACAACCGCTTGACATTGATTTCTTTTTTTGATATAATATTTTCAGAAAATACTGAAAGTTATGAAAGTGAGGATTTATGTCATCTCAATTACATGTTGTCACCGGCGCATTTGGCTATTCCGGCAAATACATCGCCACCCGATTATTGGCCGCCGGGCACACCGTCCGCACCATCACCAATTCCCCCCGGCGCCGCAACCCTTTTGAAGGCAAGGTTGAGGCTCATTCCTTTAATTTTGACCATCCCGACCGGCTTGTCGCCTCGTTGCAGGGGGCCGATGTGCTGTACAACACCTACTGGATTCGGTTTAACCACACCCGGTTTCAGCACCAAACTGCCGTCGATAACACCCTGAAGTTGTTTGAGGCCGCCCAAAAAGCGGGCGTGCGGCGAGTGGTTCACGTTAGCATCACCAATCCGTCCGAAGACTCGCCGCTGGAATATTTTCGGGGGAAGGCCCGCCTTGAACGCGCCCTGACGGAAAGCGGCCTGCCTTACGCCATTTTGCGGCCCACCGTCCTGTTTGGAAAGGAAGATATTTTAATCAACAATATCGCCTGGATTTTGCGCCGGTTGCCGGTGTTCGGCGTGTTCGGCGACGGGCAATATCGCTTGCAGCCCATTTTTGTAGACGACCTGGCCCGCCTGGCCGTGGAACATGGCCGCCGCACAGAAAACACCGTCATCGACGCCATCGGCCCGGAAACCTTCACCTACCGGCAACTGGTGCAGACCATCGGCGAGATTATCGGCAAAAAGCGGCCAATCGTCTCTGTTTCGCCCACGCTCGGCTATTGGGCCGGGGCCGTTCTGGGCAAATTAACCGGCGATGTAGTCATCACCCGCGCCGAAATTGAGGGCCTGATGCAAAACCTGCTGGTCACAACGTCGCCCCCCGCCGGCAGCACGCCCCTCACCCGCTGGGCCGCCGACCATCGCCGCGCTCTGGGCCATCGCTACGCCAGCGAACTGGCCCGCCGCCGCAACCTGCAAGCCGCCTACGATTCCCTGTAGTAATTTTCTAAAACGCGCCTTTTGCATTATGATATGCGTATGATTGTAACCCACATGGTAATTGTTGATTACGGGCTCGGCAATTTGCGCAATGTGCAAAAGGCGTTTTCGGTTGTGGGGATAAACGCCCCCATCACCGCCAATCCTGCCGAAATTTTGGCTGCTGACGCCGTAGTATTGCCCGGCGTGGGCGCTTTCGGCGATGCCATTGCCAATTTGCGCCGGCGCGGCCTGGAAGCGCCGGTGCTGAAAGCCGCGCGTTCCGGCAAACCGTTCTTCGGCATTTGCGTGGGTATGCAATTACTGTTTGATGAAAGTGATGAAATGGGCGCCCACACCGGCCTGGGATTAATTCCGGGGCGCGTCGCCCGCTTCCGGCAGGGGTTGACCGTGCCGCATATGGGCTGGAATGAAATTGAACCGGCCGGCCGGCATCCGCTGTTAAACGGCATTTCGGCGGACAGTTTTGCCTATTTTGCCCATTCGTATCTTTGCATCCCGGACAATCCGGCGCACACAATTGCCCGCACCGATTACGACGGGCCGTTTACCAGCGCCGTGGCCCGCCACAACGTCTTCGGCATCCAGTTTCATCCGGAAAAAAGTCAACAGGTGGGATTGCAAATATTGCGAAATTTTGTGGGACTCGTGAAACGTAATGCGTGAAATTTACAAATGAAACCCTGAAACTCGAAACAATTTGGGAGGATTCCATGATTGTATTTCCAGCGATAGACATTCGAGGCGGTAAATGCGTGCGCTTGCTGCACGGCGACCCCAACAAGGAAACCGTTTACAGCGACGACCCCGCCGAAGTGGCCCTGCATTATCAGGAACAGGGGGCGCACTGGTTGCATGTGGTCAGCCTGGATGGCGCTTTTCAGGAACCCGGCGGCGATACCGTCACCGATGACACCATTCAGGCCATTGTAGACCGGGTGGACATCCCCGTGCAGGTGGGCGGCGGCTTGCGCACCTTCGCCGATATTGAATATGTGCTGAATATGGGTGTATCGCGGGTGGTGCTGGGCACGTTTGCCGTGGAACGGCTGCGCCAATTGCCCGATGTGCTGGGCTGGTTTGGGCCGGAGCAAATTATCATCGGTATTGATGCCCGCGCCGGCATGGTTGCCACCCACGGCTGGCAAAAAACCACGGATTTGAGCGCCATCGACTTCGGCAAGGAAATTCGGGCGATGGGCATTACCCACGTCGTCCACACCGACATCAGCCGCGACGGGGCGCTGACGGGCGTCAACCTGGTCGCCGGGCAACAGCTTGGCGAATCCACCGGCTTGAAGGTAATACTGTCCGGCGGGGTGGCTACGCTGGACGATGTTCGTCAGGCGGCATCCGGCGGCCCGAACATCGAAGGGCTGATCATCGGGCGGGCGCTGTAT
>JAJRUC010000139.1 GCA_024278015.1 Chloroflexota bacterium | reverse complement strand
GCCGGTTCCCCCCGGCCGGCCGTCGATGGTGATAAAATCAATATCCAGCTCACAAGCGGCGGCCAGGTCGGCTTCCAGTTTTGAGGCCGCAAATTTAAGGCCGACGGGAATATCGGGGTTGACGCTGCGAATCCAGGCGATGCGCTGTTGCATTTCTGCCGGGGTGCTGATGTCCGGAAAGCGGCTGGGGCTGATGGCGTCTTGCCCCACGCTCAGGCCGCGCGCGGCGGCGATTTCCGGGGTGACTTTGGCGCCGGGCAGCACGCCCCCCAGTCCCGTTTTGGCGCTTTGGCCCAGTTTAATTTCAATGGCGTCGGCTTGTTTGATGTTCTCTTCCGTCCAGCCGAAATAGCCGGAAGCCATCTCGAAAACATAGCTGCGGGCGGCGGCCCGTTCTTCCGGCAGCATCCCCCCCTCGCCGCTGCAAGACATTGTGCCAAAGCGGGCCGCGCCCGTAGCCAGCGCAATTTTGGCTTCTTTAGAGAGCGCCCCAAAACTCATGTGACTTACGTACACCGGCGCAGACAGGGTAATCGGTTTGGCGGCGCGCGGGCCGATGACCACGCGGGTATCAACCGGCTCATCATCCAGCAGGGGCGGGTCGGCCAGTTGGCCCGGCAAAAAGTAAATATCATCAAAGTTGGGCACAGGCCGCTCGGTGCGCATGGGGGTGTGTTCGTGCCACTGGCCCTGGGCCAAATGGTGGATGGTCTTCATCTCCCGTTCCAGGTCATCATCGGACCGCAACCAGCGATGCAAGTAGCCGGTCCGGGTGGGGTGGGGCGGCGCGGCTTCAGCGTCAATTTCTACCGCGCCGGCGCGTACCCGCACCGGATAGACGGCAACTTTATCGGCGGAATTGTAGCGGCTGATGCCGGTATGCACGTCAAAATCCCAGCCGTGCAACGGACAGACTATATCGCTTCCGCGCAACTGTCCGTCGCCAAGCTGCCCGCCCCGGTGCGGGCATTGATTATCGAGAGCGAAGAACGTCCCGTCATAATTTGCCAAACACACATCGTGGCCCTTAACCGTCACAATGGTTGTTTGGCCGGGTTTCAGGTCGGTTGCGGCTATAATTTTTTGATAATTGGACATAGGGATTCTCCGGTCGGTAGATTTTGTAAAACCATGATACAATTATGATAACGTCTGGTTAGATAATAGCCAAATAATCCTTAATCGACATGTTGATATTGACATAAGGATGTCGATAAATTACAATAAAGGAAAGCCGTATCAGGAGGTGTGAATGTGCAAAAACTGGTTCCGTTTGAAATAGAACCGCTCCCTGGGCGGCGCGCTATGGCGGTGCGCGTGGCGGCAGATGTTTCGCCGGCGGATGTGGCCTCTGCCCTGGCGTTGCCCCGGCCCAATCGGGTGCTGATGCTCTCTGCCGGGGCGGGGCTGATGTCCGGCGAAGCCGTTATCCGCCTAAAGCGATTGTTTTTGGCCCTGGGGCAGGCTTTAACGCAAGAAGGCGTGTGCGTGATAGACGGCGGCACGGCTTCCGGCGGCATGGCCCTGATGGGTGAATCGCTGGCGGCGGCGGGCAACACGCCCAATATCGGTGTGCTGCCTGCGTTGGCCCCGGTTGATGACCACGGCACGCGGGCCGAAGATATTCTGGAACCGAACCATTCGCACTTTGTGCTGCTGCAAAAAGATGAATGGGGCAGCGAAATTCCGATGATGTCCGGCTTGACGTCGCATCTTTCAAGCGGGGCGGCGGCGGTTACGCTGCTGGTGAACGGCGGGCAAATTGCCCTGCACGACGTGGAAGAAAGCCTGCGCGCGGGCCGCAAGGTAATTGCGGTGGCGGGCAGCGGCCGGCTGGCCGATGATATTGCCTGCACCGTGCGCGGCGAAACCCGCCGGATAGATGAGCGCGTGTCCAAAATCGGGCTTTCCGGACAGGTCACAGTTTTCGATTTAAGCCGGCCGCCTGAAGATTTAATCACTTTGCTCTTTAAGCGACTGACATAAAGCGGGAGGAGGACGATAGATAATGATTGCTCAGGAACAACAACAGCCGGTATCTTCAAAAAGACATCAGATTATCAAAGAGGCGTGGCGGCGATTCGCCGTGTACGATTACAACGCCATTCGGTCTCAAAGGCAGTTTTTCGGCATGCGAAAATGGATTTTGGGCCTGGGGGTGACGGTGGCCGCATTGGCCGTGACCTACGCCGGGATGCAGCAACTTGAAGCGCCGGCATGGGCAGTCTCCATCAGGAAGGCGTTGCGATACGTCATTATTTTGTTGCCCATCACCGTCAGCGGGCTGCAAGCGTATTCACATAAATTTAAAAGAGGGGTCAACTTTGTACTGTTGCGCCACACCGCCGAACAGTTGAAACAGGAAATATTTTTATACCGCACCCGAACCGGAATTTACAGCGCGGCCCGTACCAAAAAACAATCTCGCCATTTGAAGCTGGCCTCCCGGTTAAAACTTATCAGCAGCCGGTTGATGAAAACGGACCTGAACCAGGCGGCGCTGGCCCTTTATCGGGGTAACTTGCCGCCGTCCGGCGCCATTGCCGAAGGGGATGGCGGCTTTTCTGACATCACCCCCGAAGAATATTTGAAATGGCGACTGGATGACCAGTTTGATTTTTATCGTCGGCGCGGCCATTGGCTCAATCGTCAATTGCGCTTCTTTCAGGGGGCAATTTTCTTTTTCGGCGGGTTGGGAACGTTTTTGGCCGCCATTGGCTTTGAGGTGTGGGTGGCCGTCACCACCACCGTGGCCGGGGCCGTCATCAGCTTTTTGGAAATAAAGCAGGTGGAAACCACCCTCATTATCTACAATCAGTCCGCCACAGACCTGGATAATTTGCGCCTGTGGTGGCTGGCCTTGACGGATGAGCAAAAAAATCAGGCCGCTTTTGAAAAACTGGTCAGAAATACTGAGTCTGTCATTCAAAACGAACACACCGGCTGGGCGCAGGAAATGCGCGATATGCTCACTGAGCTTTACAAAGTCACTGCGGTTGAGTCTCCTTCTGATGCGGGTTCATCAGGCGATTAACCGGCTTTAATTATTGCCGGTCTGCGGCGGCCCGCGCCACAAAAGCGCTGTACGGGGTGGGCGGGCGTTTCAGCAGGCTGTTCAGCGCAAACGGGCTTCCCCAAAAGCCGAAGCGCTCGTAATATCGAAACATGGCCGCCAGGGTTTCGATTTGGTATTGGCCCAGGCCGGCCGCGCGGGCGTTGGCCTGCCATTGGGGCAGGGGGATGACCTCTACCCGCACCGGGCGGCCCAGATATTCGCCCACCGTGGCCGCAATATTTTCCGGCGACAGGTTTTCGGCTCCGCATAGCTCATAAATGGCCCCCTGATGATGGCCGACTTCGGTCAGTACGCGGGCCGCCACTTCGGCCACGTCATCCAGATTGATGGCGCTGAGCCGGGTTTGGGCGGCATACGGTACACGATACACTCCCAAAGTGACCATATCGACCCAATAGGGCAAAATATTTTGCATATAAGCGGCGGGCTGCAAAATGGTGAAGGGCAGGCCGGCTTCAAACAGCCGTTCTTCCACCCGCATTTTTTGCCAGTGATGCGGCATGGCTTCAATATGGGGATGCAGCACCGAATGGTACACAAAATGGCGCGCGCCGGCGGCGCGGGCGGCGGCAATCACCCGGCAACCAATCGAAAATTCGTGGGGGCTGATGTTGGGGCAG
>JAJRUC010000138.1 GCA_024278015.1 Chloroflexota bacterium | reverse complement strand
GGGGGGGGTGAGTAGTTACAAATAACATGGATTTGCAGGAATGCGCCGGTTTTTGTAGGGGCGACTCTTGTGGTCGCCCAAATTCGGGCTGAAACACAGGGCAACCACAAGGGTTATCCCTACCCCGAACCAACATATATCAGTGAAAAACCATGTTCGTTTGTGACGCAGTTGAGTATAGGGTGTGTTGACATTTGGTGTCGCAAAAGCAGGGACACGCCGCAGCGTACCCCTGCCCGGCAATCATTATTGCGTCCAAAACGCATCTTTCAAATAAACTTTGTATGCTGACCGATTTGAAAACACAGAAACACAAAAATTTCGACAAACGTCAACACAACCTAATGCCATGAAATATGAAAGTGACTGGTGGCTCGGCGGGTTTTTGGCCGCCTTCCTGACAGGTCTGGCGATAACGCTGGTTTATACCTGGTATCTGGTTCCCGGAACCCCGTCCACCACCCCGGCAAAACTGAATCAGGCCGATAAAGAGACGTATATTTTGCTGGTGGCGGCAGCCTACCACCACGATAACGACCTGCCCAAAGCCAAACGGCGGCTGGCAAAGTTGAAGGATGCCCGCATCTCCAAAACCGTGGCCGATTTGGCCGAAGCCGCTATCCGGGGGCGGGCCGATGTGCGCGACATTCGCGCGCTGGCCGGTTTGGCCGCTGCCCTGGGCGAAACCCGCAACATGATGCTGGTCTATTTGACAACGCCCACGGCCACCCCTGCCCCCACATCTACCCCAAACCCCACGCCCACCCCCACGCCCAGCCCCACACTCACGCCCACCGTCGCCCCAAAAAGCACCGCTTCCCCTACGATTACCCCACGAGCCACGCCCAAACCCGCGTCAAACCACATGTTTGAATTGGCACAATCAGTCGCTTTGTGTGATAATACGAGCAACCGTTTGCTTCGGGTTTACGTTATCGACAAAAAAGGCGAGGGCGTACCCGGCGTAGCAGTTAAGGTCAGTTGGCCCGGCGGAAAGAACACTTTCTACACCGGCTTCAAATCAGATGCCAATCCCGGTTATGCCGATTTTCGGATGGCCGCTGACCAAATTTACCAGGTTGACCTGGCGGACGTGTCGGCAGCCGGCGCCAAAGACATTAACCACAACGCCGATACCCAGTGTTTGAATTTGCCCGCCGACAGCGGCCCATCGTGGCAGGTTGTCTTTGAACAAAAATAATCGGCCGGAGTCGGGAACCTCTTGCCGGTTTTGGGGCATACTGCCACACCGCCTGTCAACATGCAGAAGAAGGAAGGAAAATTGAACGAAGAACATATTCGCAACATCCCGTTCTTTGCCGAGCTTGAAAGCAAATACCAACGCGCCATCGGCAAGGAACTCAAAACCGAAACCTACAAACCAGACGAAGCGATTTTCGTCAAAAATACGGCAGGCGACGCGCTGTACATTGTCATTGAAGGGCGCATCAGCCTCTCTGCCGATAACAAAACCACATTAGCCAATCTGGGCGCCGGCAGCTTGCTGGGCGAAGCGGAATTCTTTCAGGGCGCGTCCCACGGCGTCACCGCCCGCGCCCTGACCGACGTGACCGTTGCCGTTTTGGAAGCCGCCGCGCTGCAAACCCTCATTCGCCACAACATCTATCTGGGTCTGGCCCTGAGCCAGAACCTGGGCCTGCCTGTTGCCCAAATGACCGGCTACCTGGCCGAAAAACTGGGCAAGGTCTCTTTCCTGAAATCCCTTTCGACGGCGGAGCGGAGCCTGATTGCGGCCAAACTGACAGCCCGCGAGGTGGAAAGCGGCGAAGCAATTTATCGTGAAAACGACCCTGCCTCCGGCATGTACCTCATTGAAGAGGGCCACGTGCGCCTGCTGGGCTACGATGACGGCGACTATACCGAATTGAGCGCCGGTGAAGTCTTTGGCGAAATGGCCGCCCTGGCTGCCAAACCCCACGCCGAAACCGCCCAGGCCGCCCAAAAAACCATCCTGTGGTATCTGACTATGCCGGATTTCGCGGCCATCGGCCGGCAGCACCCCGAAATTAAAGCCGCCCTCAGCCGCACCATCACCGCCCGCCTCAGCATGGCCGACCAGGAATACGCGCTTGACCTGTTGCGCCAAATCCCCCTGTTCAACCAACTGTCTGATGAAGCTCTGGCCGATACCGCCGCGCATTTGATTTTACGCCACGTGCCGGCCCAGCAGACCATCTTCCAGATTGGCGACCACGGCGACGCCATGTTCATCGTCGAATCCGGGCAAATTGAAGTCACCACCGACCAGGGCATAGCCCGTCGTCTGGAGACGGGCGGTTTTTTGGGCGAAATGGCCCTGATGACCGGCAAAAGCCGCACCGAAATTGCCCGCGCCATCCGGGAAACCAACCTGTGGGCTTTGTATCGCCCTGATTTTGATAAATTACTGGTTAAATATCCGCAATTGAGCGCCGCCCTCAGCCACGCCCTGCGGGAACGATTGAGCGCCACCGCTGACCAGTTCATCGAAAAACACCTCAAGAAGCTGGCCGTGTTGGGCGGATTGTCCCGCTTGCAGCTTGATAAAATCGCGGCCCGCTTGCAGGCTGTCCATTTTCAGGCCGGAGATGTAATTTACGCCGAAGGCCGGCCCGGCAACGAACTGTTCTTTGTTGAAAACGGAGAGATTGAGCGCTTTGCCTCGGCGCCGGGCGGTTTTGTTGCCCTGCCAGAACTTGGCGCCGGTGATTTTTTGGGCGAAACGGCCCTCCTTTCCGGGCGACCGCACGCCACCACCGCCAAAGCCAAAACCGATGTTGACATCTGGACGCTTGCCAAAGACGATTTTGACGACCTGGTTTACCAGTACCCCAACCTGTCCGCCATCCTGAACCGCACCATGAGCGACAGGCTGGTAGAAACGATGGACATCATTCGCACCGTC
>JAJRUC010000137.1 GCA_024278015.1 Chloroflexota bacterium | reverse complement strand
CGTTTGCCAGCGTGCCCGGCGGCGGAAACTTCTACATTCTTAAAGGCGCGCCGCAAGCTCAGCAAGATGCCGCCTGGAAATTTGTTGAATTTGTGACCCGGCCGGACTACGTGGCCGATTACAGCATTGCCACCGGCTATATTCCCCATCACAAAAGCGCCTTCAAGACCGATGCCATGAAAGCGTATCTGGCAAAAACGCCGCAAATGATGGATGCCTACAACGCCCTGCAATACGCCGGCGCCGAACTTTCGGTGCAGGATTTGGGCGAAGTGCGCAATATTTTCCATGATTATCTGCAAAAAGCCTACAACGGCGAAATGTCTGCCGCCGACGCGATGGACGCCGCCCAGTCCGAAGCAGAAACGGCCATGCAGCCCTTCTGCGAGTAATAGCCGAATCCACAACCCGTCACATTGTAGGGGCGCGAGGCCTCGCGCCCCTACTGAAGTGGCACCGGTTTTCAGCTCATGAATCAGCCGTTCTCTACCCCCAAACTGAAACGCGCCCCACTTTTGCCCTATCTGCTGATGGCGCCCACCCTGTTTTTTGTGGCCCTGTTTACGGTTTGGCCCACCGTCCTGTCAATTTACCAAAGTTTTTTTCGGCAGCGATTGAACCTTGCCTGCTTTCGGGAGCCGTTGTTTGTGGGCCTGGACAACTACGCCACCCTGTTTGCCGATGACCGTTTTCACAACGTGGCCCAAAACACGCTCATTTACGCTCTGGGTACGGTTCCCGCCGGCATTGTGCTGGGATTTCTGTTCGCCCTGCTGGTCAATCGCTCGCTGCGGGGTATCGGCTGGGCGCGATTGGCCTTCTTTCACCCCGCCCTGCTGCCGATGGTCAGCGCGGCCACCATCTGGAAATTTTTTTTCACGCCCGATTACGGCCTGTTCAATTCCAGCCTGCGGTTTTTGGGCTACAGCGGCCCCGAAAACTGGACCGGGCATCCGAATTTGGCCCTGCTTTCAATTATGATTGTCGCCTTGTGGAAAAATGCGGGCTATTACATGCTGTTTTACCTGGCCGGGCTGCAAAATTTACCGGCGGATGTTTACGAAGCTGCCGCCCTGGATGGCGCAACCGGCTGGCAAACGTTGTGGCGCATCACCTTTCCCCTGCTGCGGCGAACCACTGTCTTCATTAGTACTATCGCCTTCATTGACGCTTTTCGCACGGTTGACCACATTTTTGTGCTGACCGGCGGCGGGCCAAGCCGGGCCAGCACCGTGATATTGTACTATTTGTGGCAAATCCGGTTTGAAAACCAGAATATCGGCATGGCCGCTACCTTGACCATTCTGTTTGTGGCGATATTGCTCGTTTTCACCATCACCAATTTTTGGGTCTCTGAACGGCAGGAGGCGTAACCAATGGCCGGAAACCGTCTGCTTGCCCGATGGGGCTACCGGCTGTCTGTGGTTTTATTGCTGTCGCTGGCCGTGGTTTGGGCCATGCCGCTGGTTTGGGCGCTGGTAGTTTCAGTGCGCCCCTTCGCAGAGCCGTTGGGTCACGGAGACATCTGGTTCGGGCGTAAATTAACGCTGGAGAATTTTAGACGGGCATGGGAACTGGCCCCCTTCGGGCAATATTACATCAACACCATCCTGATTGTGCTGATGATTTTGGGCGTGCAGATAATTACCGTGACGATGGCCGGATTTGCTTTTGCCCATTATCAATTTATGGGCAAGGGCCGGCTGTTTATTTTTATCTTGTTGCAAATGATGATTCCCACCACGGCGTTGTTGGCCCCCAATTTTGCCACTATTCGGCAATTGGGGCTGTTCGATACCCGTCTGGCAATTGCCGTTCCCTATTTTGGCTCGGCATTCGGTACATTTTTAATGCGACAATCGTTTTTGGGCGTGCCGCGTGATTTGGTAGACGCCGGTATCATCGACGGCTGTTCGTGGTGGCAATTGATGCGCCATATCTACTTGCCGCCGTCTGTTCCGGCCCTTGTCGCCTTTGGATTATCTTCGGCCAGTTGGCACTGGAACGAATTTTTGTGGCCGCTGGTGGTAACCAACAGCGACGCCAGCCGCCCGCTGACGGTGGGCCTGGTGCGCTTTACCCAACTGGGTGAAATCGGGGCGCGGTGGTCGTTGCTGGCCGCAGCCACGCTGCTGGTGGTGGCGCCCTTGCTGATAACCTTCCTCATCTTTCAGCGACGATTCATTCGGAGTTTCCTCCATTCCGGCATCAAATAAACCCCTTGCCGCAGCCGCCGTTTACCCGTTAATTGGTGCGCGGCTGAATTGACAAAACACTGTATTTTCCATATAATGTAAAATTGCGGTTGTGAGCGGTGGTCGTTTGTTGTCACGGTGTGGTGGCGCAATCCGTTTTGTGATTTCCCGTTTCCCCACAAGGCCGCAAATTACCCATACATGAAGGTAAGATAGCTATATCAAAAAGCAATCTGTTTTAGACTGTAAGCGAGAAGCGAAACAAATTCTGTTTCGCTTGTTGTGTTGTTTTTAATTTTGGGTTCTGCGGAACGGCAAATTAAAAAGTTTGAGTTGGTGTAACCTTAAAATGAGGAGCGGTTCATTAGATGGCAGTATTACCTAAAAAACGGTATTCACGTATCTCCGATGTTATTCAATTACCAAAATTAATTGAAGTTCAACTCAAGGCGTATCGCTGGTTCAGGGAGATTGGATTAAGAGAACTTTTTGATGAAATCTCTCCCATTGTTAGCTTTAACAAAAACCTGGAACTGCATTTTCTGGGTTATCGTTTTGAGGAACCAAAGTATTCCGAATGGGAATGCCGGGAAAGAGATACAACCTATGCGGCCTCGCTGTGGGTTGCGGTCAGGCTGATTAATAAAGAAACCGGCGAAATGTCTGAACAGGAAGTCTTTATGGGCGATTTTCCGCTGATGACTTCCAATGCCACGTTTGTGGTAAACGGCGCCGAGCGCGTTGTCGTTTCCCAGCTTATTCGTTCGCCGGGAGCCTATTTCAGCGTAGTGGAAGACCGCGCCACCGGACGGTCTTTGTCCGCCGCCAAAATCATCCCCAACCGGGGCGCCTGGCTGGAGTTTGAAACCTCAAAACGGGACCTTATCTCGGTGAAGGTAGACCGCAAACGCAAATTACCCATGACCATCCTGTTGCGGGTTATCGGCCTTGGCTCAGATGAAGAAATCCTGGAAGCCTTCAAGGATGTCGATACCAATCCCGACCATCCCTTCGTCGCTTCGGCCATTGAGCGCGATACGACAAAAACAGAAGACGAGGCGTTGCTGGAATTTTACAAAAAACTGCGCCCCGGCGACCCCCCCACCCTGGACAACGCCCGCAGCTTCATCGAGTCGCTCCTCTTCTCGCCCCGCCGGTACGATTTGGGCAAAGTAGGACGCTATAAATTGAACCGTCGGCTGGGGGTGAACATCCCGTTAAACAAACGTATCCTGACCGCCGAAGATATTATCCAGGTTGTTAAACGTATCATCAACATTAATAACAATAAAATCCAGCCCGACGACATTGACCATCTGGGCAACCGGCGGGTAAAAACAGTGGGCGAACTCATCCAGAACCAACTCAGAATTGGCCTGCTGAGAATGGAGCGCGTGGTCAAAGAGCGCATGTCCATTAAAGACCCGGACCAAATTACGCCTATGTCGCTCATCAACATCCGGCCGGTGGTGGCCGCCACCAGAGAATTTTTCGGCGGCAGCCAGTTGAGCCAGTTTATGCAGCAAACCAACCCGCTGGATGAACTGACCCACAAGCGCACCCTTAGCGCCCTGGGGCCGGGCGGCCTGCGCCGGGAACGCGCCTGCTTTGAGGTGCGAGACGTGCATCACAGCCACTACGGCCGTATCTGTCCCATCGAAACGCCGGAAGGCCCAAACATCGGCCTCATTGGGCGACTGGCTTCCTTTGCGCGGGTCAATGAATATGGCTTCATCGAAACGCCCTATCGAAAAGTGATAAAAGAAGTTGCCCCCACTGACGTTAAGACACTGGCCGGTAAAATTTTACGGCAGGATATTGTATCGGCTGATACCAATAAACCCGTTGCCGAAGCGGGAACCCGCATTGACGAAGACCTGGCAATTACTATTGCCGGCCTGAATCTGGAAGCGCCGGTCTTGATTCAGCCGACCGTCACCGCCCAGGTGAATTATCTTTCTGCCGACGAAGAAGATTTGCAAACCATTGCCCAGGCAAATGTTGATATTGCCGAGGATGGTCAGTTTGTCGAGAACCGGGTTGAGGCCCGCCACGGCGACGAGACCAGACTGGAACCAATTACCAACATCGACTATATGGACGTTTCGCCCAAGCAGATTGTGGGGGTTAGCGCCGCGCTCATCCCCTTCCTTGAACATGACGACGCCAACCGGGCCTTGATGGGTTCCAACATGCAACGTCAGGCTGTACCCCTTATTCGGCCCGATGCGCCGACCGTGGGCACCGGCATGGAAAGTTACGCCGCCTTCGATTCCGGACAGGTAGCCATTTCCGGCTACGACGGCGAAGCGGTAAGCGTGACCGGGCGGGCCATTACCATCAGGGATGACGACGGTGATTTGCACGAATACCTGCTGCGAAAATTTGCCCGCACCAACCAGTCAACCTGCATTGACCAGCGTCCCATTGTGTACAAAGGGGAGCGCGTTAAAAAAGGGCAGGTCATCGCCGATTCCAGTTCAACCGAAGCGGGGGACCTGGCCCTGGGGCAAAATGTTTTGGTAGCCTTCATCAGTTGGGAAGGGGGCAACTTTGAAGATGCCATTTTAATTAGCGAAGATTTGGTGCGCAGAGACAAATTCACCTCCATCCATATTGAAAAGCACGAAATTGAAGCCCGCGACACCAAACTGGGGCCGGAAGAAATTACCCGCGATATTCCCAATGTCGGTGAAGAAGCCCTGAAAAACCTGGATGAAAACGGCGTCATTCGCGTGGGGGCAGAGGTTGGCCCCGGCGATATTCTGGTGGGTAAAATTACCCCCAAGGGCGAAACAGAACTGACCCCGGAAGAAAAGTTGCTGCGGGCTATTTTTGGCGAAAAGGCACGCGAAGTCAAAGACTCCAGTTTGCGTTTGCCGCACGGCGACAGGGGGATTGTGGTAGATGTGCATGAGTTTACCCGCGAAGAACACCGCGACCTGTCTGCCGGGGTAGACAAGATGGTGCGGGTGGTTGTGGCTCAAAAGCGAAAACTGCGGGAAGGGGATAAAATGGCCGGGCGGCACGGCAATAAAGGCGTTATCTCTAAAGTTGTGCCGATAGAAGACATGCCTTATCTGGAAGACGGCACCCCCATCCAGATTTTGCTGAACCCCCTGGGCGTGCCGGCCCGCATGAACATCGGGCAAATTCTGGAAACCCACCTGGGTTCAGCCGTATCGCGCATGGGCTTCCGGGCCATTACGCCCGTCTTCGACGGCGCCCACGAGGATGAAATTGCCGCCGAACTCTCGCGCGCCTGGCTCATCGAGCGCGCCTGGCGGCAGGTTACGCAAGAAGCCTGGGCCTGGTTTGAGACTCAGGACGAATACGAACCGGAAGACCTGAAAGATGAAGACGAAGTCAGACAACTTTATCTGATTGAAAAATTGGGCGGTCAGGAATTTGACGAAGAGAGACTGGCGACGGACGAAATTTACGCTCAACGGGCCACGGTAAACGCCTGGCTTAAAGAACGTAATTACGACCCTGACTTTTTGCTGGCCTTTGAAGGCACGCGCCGGGCAGAAGATATTGGCCTTAAAGCCAGAGCAGCCGTGCGCCTGGTGTGTTTGAAGGAGTGGCTTGTTGACCTGAAAGAGCGTTACGCCGTAGAAGTTAATCTGCGTTATTCGCCCACCCTGGACAAACTGGATGTAGAGACATTAACCGAAGACCAAATTGATATAGCGGCCATTACCATCAGTCGGGAAACCAACATTCCACTGCCCACCACCGGCAAAATGACCCTGTATAGCGGTAAATCCGGCGAATCCTACGACAAGCCGGTGACTATCGGTGACATTCATATGCTGAAACTGGCTCACCTGGTAGAAGATAAAGTTCACGCCCGGTCAACCGGCCCGTACAGCCTGGTGACGCAACAGCCATTGGGCGGCAAGGCGCAATTCGGCGGCCAGCGTTTTGGCGAAATGGAGGTTTGGGCGCTGGAGGCCTACGGCGCGGCGCACACCCTG
>JAJRUC010000006.1 GCA_024278015.1 Chloroflexota bacterium | reverse complement strand
TAGTGGGCAACGCCGCCAGCGGTATCCCCCGCCCGGTGCTGGAAACCACCGACAAACATTGGGATTGGACGATGGACATCAACGCCCGTTCCATTTTGCGCTGCGCGCAATTTGCCGTGCCGCTGATGACCCAACACGGCTGGGGGCGCATCATCACCATTTCCAGCCAGGGCAGCGTGCGGGTTATTCCAGATTACGGCATCACCGGCTTGTCGAAGGCAGTTATCGAAGCGTTGACCCGCTATCTGGCAGCGGATTTGGCGGAGAGAGGTATCATCGTCAACGCCATTTCGCCGGGGGTAGTAAACACCGACGCGCTGAAAAGTTTCCCCATTGATGTGCAGCAAACCATCGCCGAAACGGCGGCCCGTACCCCCGCCCGGCGCATCGTCACCCCGGAAGAGGTGGCGGCGCTGGCGGCTTTCCTCTGCACGGACGGGGCGGCGATGATTGTGGGGCAAACGCTGGTGATGGACGGCGGTTTGAGCCTGTTGCCGTAGAAAACGAAAATGAAAAACAGCGCGTGGAGATTGGAGTTTGACAGCGCCAATCTCTTTTTTTATGGTTGAACGGGGCCGGGGGTGAGGGTGGGCGTGCTGGTGGGCGTGGGGGGCGCGCTGCCCGGCGTGGCTGTAGCCGTATCGGTGGGCAGGGGGGTGGCCGTGGCCGGTGTGCCCGTACCTGTGGCGGTGGGGGTGCTGGTGGTGGTCGGCGTTTCGGTGGGGGTGACGGTTGTGGTTTGGTCTACGGTGGGGGTGACGGTTGTGGTTTCAGTGGTGGTGACGGTTGTGGTTTCAGTGGGGGTGACAGTGCCGGTACCCGGCGGTGGCGTGGTTGTGGCGGTATAGGTGGGCGTGGCCTCTACCGACGGCGTGGTTGTGGGCGTGGTTTCGGTGGGGGTGGCGGATGGCGTGGGGGTGTCGGTGGGGGCGGGGGTATCGGTGGCGGTGGGGGTGCTGGATGCCGTGGGCCGGGGCGTATTCCTCGGCTTGGGCGTTGATGTGGGTTTGGGCGGATGGGTGATGGTTGGTTGCGGCGTACTGGTTGGCGCCCTGGTGGCAGTGGACGTGGCGGTGGCCGTCGATGTGGGTGTGAGTGTCGGTGTCGGGCTGGGCGTATGGGTAGCGCTGGGGCTGGGCGTATGGGTGGCGCTGGCCGTTTCTGTGGGCGTGGCCGAAGGCGTGGCGCTGGCCGTCGCCTCAATGGGAGTGGGTGTTCGGCTGGGCGTGGGGGTAGCGGTTGATGTGGCCGTGGGCGTTGGAGTGGGCGGCGCGGTCTGTAAAACGATGATGCCTTCGGCGGTGAGGCCGGTGGAGGGCGCGATAGAGCCGGTTAATTGCACCCGGCTGTTGAGGGTAAGGCTGCCGCTGATGCGGGTTTCGGCGGTCAGGCGCGCTGTAAGGGTGTCGACGGTAATCATATCGGCGCTGAGGGCTTCTACCCTGCCTTCAAAAGTAATTTGTCCGGCATAGCCGCTATTGAGCATGATTTGCGCTTCCAGTTGGCGGCGGCGATTGAATGATTCGGTCAGATAATTTTGATACAGGGGATTTTGGGCCAGGGTCAGTTGCGCCTGTTCCCGAAGTTGTTTGACCCAGTAGATACTTTGGCCGGGCAGGCTGTTGGCCGCCAGTAAATTCAAACCACTGCCGATGATAATCAGAACAAGGGCTATGGTAGCCAGATTTGTCACCAGACGCGGAATAATCGTCCGTTTTAGCAACGCGGCCGGACGTTGCAGGAATGAGCTGGGGGCGGTTCGACGAAGCGGCCGGTCGGCGGCCAGTTGGCCGGCGTGGGCCAGCAGCTTTTGCAAGCCGGTATCGGGCGGGGGCAGGGGGGTGTGCCGGTGCAACGCCCGCAGGGTAAGGGTCGTTTTCAGCAGGGGCCGCAGCCAATCGGCATCTGCCTGGGCTTCCCGCAGAATATCCGCTAAAGGGATACCTGCATCAAGCAAGGCCAATGCTTTCTCCAGTTTATTGCGCTGTCTGCGGCGAGACATATTATCCTTCATCAGTAAATTTCAGGTGACTTACTTTGGTAGCCAGTATCTTCAGCGCCCGATGCTGTAACGCTTTGACGGCTCCGGGACTTTTATCCATTGCCCGGGCCACACTTTTTATATCCAGACCGGCCATAAAACGCATCACAATTACATCGTGTTGGGCATCGGTTAAATGGTGTAACGCCTCTTTCAAAATGTATTCGCGTTCAGACTGGGCGATATGGTGGAGCAGCGATTGCTCTTCCGTTGAAGCGATATTATCGATTAGGGCCACCTCACGATGGCGCTCTTGCCGGCGATAATGGTCGGCTACTACGTGGCGGGCAATGCCCATTACCCAGCCCCGGGGCGAACTTTTCCAGCCCCGGTTGCGCTGCAATCCGTCCAAAATCCGTACAAACACCTCTCCAATGAGGTCTTCGGCCTGTTGTGGATTGCCCACTTTTAGTTGAACGTAGCGGGCAACGGGGCCATAATAGCGTTGGTGCAAGGCCCTGATGGCTTCCGGGTCTAATAATTTGGCTTTAGCGAGTAATTCATCGTCTGGGGTCATAGATGATTGCTGCTTCTGGTTATCATGTCGTATTTTTGTAAAAAAGGTTGCGTTTTTGTGTCAGGTTTATTGTAATGGGCCGGTTGCCGTAGCCGGATGCGTTTTTTGCCGCCACAGCCTGTATTATCATAGGTCTTTTCAGACATGTCGTCAACTATGCTGATTTCCGGGCAGCAATTTTCATTTTGGCCGGCGGGTCATGCCGGAGACATGTGACCTGCCGGCCAAAATATTGTCGTCCCCTTTAAATTTGGCAAGCAATCTGATATAATAAGCGTAACCATTGGAAAACTGTTTGAATGGTCAAGTTGTTCGCCACATTTGTTAAAATCATCATTTCTCCAT
>JAJRUC010000136.1 GCA_024278015.1 Chloroflexota bacterium | reverse complement strand
GGGGTCGCTCGCGCCCACCCGGCAATTTGGCGAATATCTGCCGGCGTGGTGCGGCAGCAGCCGCCGATGACCTGCGCCCCACGGGCGCGCCAGTCTTTTGAGAGCGGGCCATAGCGTTGACGCGCCCCGGCGTCGGCCCAGGCTTTATGCTCAACGTCGTAATCTTCGCCGGAGTTGGGGTACACCAGCACCGGCTTTTGAGTGTGCGTCCGCGCCGCTTTAATCAGGCCCGGCAGGTAGCGGGGGGCGGTGCAGTTGATGCCGATGGCGGCGATATTCGCGTAGCCATCAAGAACCACCACACAATCAGCCAGCAATTCGCCGTGGCAAACATGGCTTTCGTCCCGCGCGCTGAAACTGACCCAGGCCCATACTTGCGGAAACTCCTCGGCCAGCAGGCGGGCCACGGCCTGGGCTTCCAGCAGGCAGGGGATGGTCTCAAAGGCGATGAGGTCGGCCCGGGTTTGGGCCAGCGCGGCCAGCCGGGGCCGGTGAAAATCCATCAAGGCTTGTTCGCTCAGGCCGTAATCCCCCCGATATTCGGAGCCGTCGGCCAGAAACGCGCCGTAACTGCCCGCGCCGGCGGCCACAAGCGGTTTGGGCCGGCCCGCCCGATGGGCCGCCTGGGCCCAAAATTCGTCGCGGGCCTCAAGCGCCAATTGCACGGCCAGGCGCATCAGGCCGGCGGCCTTGGTCCGGCTCAGGCCGCGCCGGGCAAAGCCTTCAAATGTGGCCTGATAGGTAGCTGTGGTGGCGCAATCGGCGCCGGCGGCAAAATAATCGGCATGCACCTGTTTGATGAGGGCCGGCTGTTCCAGCAATATTTTGGCCGACCACAGCGGGTCGTTCAAATCGCAGCCGCGCCCCTCCAGCTCGGTGGCCAGGGCGCCGTCCAAAATCATCACCCCGTAATCGCGCAAGATTTTTTCGATTGGGTTCATTTGGTTTACCATGTTGTAATGGTTTATGATATGGCTATCAGTCTGATGTTAATCATCGAACTGAATGACTCTTTCTGATTTAACATAACCGAAAAAACAGCGCCTTATTACCGGTATCCAACCATCATGAAGGAAACCGGTAATGAGTACTGTTCCGGTAAGTATAACCGAAAAACAGTTTGAAGGCCATCCCAGCCTGTTTAAGAAAAGCGAAATGCGGCCAGGTGAGCAGGATACCGTTGTATAAAACCTTCGACTACATTTTGTACCGGAATCTTTGACCGTTGAACGCACAATGACGGCAATCTCCGAATTCAGGTTATTTACCAATCAACCAACCCCCGAATTACCGGATTTGCCCATCTGCCGAATTACTGGTATGTTCCCTGCCTGTACACAGAATCTTGTATCAGAAAAAGGAATCTTTATGCCGCAGCAGCCATCCGCGCCCGCCGAAGGGCCGCCGGTGAACATTGCGTCGCAGGTGGGAGCGGCCACCTTCAGCCGCTTTTTAATGAACACCACCCGCCGGTTTCCGTACCCCTTCGCCCCTGTTCTCAGCCGGGGGTTGGGCGTTCCGTTGACGGCGGTCACTTCCTTGATTGCCGTCAATCAAGTTACGGGCCTGCTGAGTATTTTTTTTGGCCCACTGGGCGACCGCCGGGGCTATCGGGTGATGATGCTGCTGGGGGTGAGTATGCTGGCGGTGGGCATGGCCGCCGCCGGATTTTTGCCCTTTTACGGCGTGGTCATGCTGGCCCTGTTTCTGGCCGGCCTCGGCAAAAGCATCTTCGACCCGGCCTTGCAGGCGTTTGTGGGGGCGTATGTGCCCTATCACCGCCGGGGGCTGGCTATCGGTTTGATAGAGATGAGTTGGTCGGCGGCCTCGCTGCTGGGTATTCCGCTGGTCGGTTTACTCATCGATAGCTGGAATTGGCGCGCGCCTTTTTTTGCGATAAGCGGGCTGGCTCTTCTCGGCTTTGTGATTGTGGCTCGGGTCATTCCGGCTTCCGGTTCAAGCCAAAAAACAGACCGCGTTCCTCCCGGCATCAAGGCAGCCTGGCGGCAATTGCGGGCCGAACCCGCCGCGCTGGGCGGGCTGGGTTTTGCCTTTTGGGTGAGCGCGGCCAACGATAATCTGTTTGTGGTGTACGGCGTTTGGCTGGAAAAATCGTTTGGGTTGAGTGTAGTGGCTTTGGGGCTGGCTACCACCGTCATCGGCGTGGCAGAATTGCTGGGCGAAGGGATGACCGCCTCCCTTGCCGACAGGCTGGGCCTGAAACGCTCGGTTTTGTTCAGCCTGAGCCTTTCGGTGGGGGCGTATGCCGTTTTGCCGCTGCTGGGCGGGTCGCTGCCGGCTGCTTTGGGCGGGTTGTTTGTTTTGTTCATCACCGTGGAATACACCATCGTCACGGCCATGTCCCTTTTTACCGAAGTATTGCCCGGCGCGCGGGCCACTATGATGGCCGGCTACCTGGCGGCGGCCAGTCTGGGCCGGGTGGCGGGGGCCTTGCTGGGCGGCCTGGTCTGGTCGGCGGGGGGCATGGGGGCCATTGCGCCGGTTTCGGCGGTGTTAAGCGGGCTGGCCCTGGCTTCGATGGGCCGGGGCTTCAAACACTGGCGCAAATAAAAAGGGTGTATCTCTGTCCAAATTCGGGTAATCATGCAAGAAACCCGTAGGGGCAGTTCACGAACCGCCCCTGTTTTTAATTTATTTTACCCAAGGGGTGAGTGTTTGTTTAGGCGGCCCGGCCTATGCCGCCGCCAACCAACCGCCCATAATCATCGTACAATTCCGGCGCGGCTTCATCCATAATGACGGTGCGGGTGATGACGCATTTTTTAATGTCTTTGCGGGACGGAATTTCGTACATCACATCCAGTAAAATATCCTCGATGATGGTGCGCAGGCCGCGAGCGCCTGTTTTTTGCCGGAAGGCCAGTTCCGCTGCTGCTTCCAGGGCCTCGTTGGTGAAGGTCAGTTCCACGCCGTCCAGTTTGAACAGGCGCTGGAATTGCTTGACCAGGGCGTTTTTCGGCTCAACCAGAATGCTGCGCAACGTTTCTCTGTCAAGCGCATCGGCGGTGACGGTGATGGGCAAGCGGCCCACAAATTCGGGGATGAGGCCGTAATCCACCAGGTCGTCCGGCGTGACCTGCCGCAACAATTCGGCTTTGGAAAACTCGCGTCGTTGCAACGACAGCGGCCCCGAATGTTGAAAGCCAAGCTGGCCTCTGGCGCCGATGCGCTCCGAAATCACGTCTTCTATTTCATCAAAGGCGCCCCCGCAAATAAACAGGATATTGCCGGTGTCAATTTGCAAAAATTCCTGATGGGGGTGTTTGCGCCCGCTTTGGGGCGGCACGTTGGCTTTGGTGCCTTCGATGATTTTGAGCAGGGCTTGCTGCACGCCTTCGCCGGAAACGTCGCGGGTAATGGAGGGGTTATCGCCGCTTTTGCGGGCTACCTTGTCAATTTCATCAATGTAAATGATGCCTTTTTCGGCAGATTCAATGTCAAAATCGGCGGCCTGTATCAGGCGCAACAGGATATTTTCCACATCTTCACCGACATAACCGGCTTCGGTGAGGGAGGTGGCATCGGCAATGCAAAAGGGTACGTCCAGCACGCGGGCCAGCGTTTGGGCCAGCAAGGTTTTGCCGCAGCCGGTTGGCCCCAGCAGCAGGATGTTACTTTTTTGCAGTTCTACATCATCGGTGCGCACGCCGATGCGTTTGTAATGGTTGTAAACGGCCACAGACAATACTTTTTTGGCCCGGTCTTGCCCCACAACCCACTCGTTCAAGCGCGTGTAAATTTCTTCCGGGGTGAGGGTGCGCGGCGATTTGATTTTTTGCGCAATTTGGGCGGTCTGTTCTTCTTCCAGAATATCTTTGCACAAAGCTACACATTCGTCGCAAATATAAACGTGGTCCGGCCCCGCAATCAGACGATTAACGTCGTCCTGGTCGCGTTTGCAAAAAGAGCAGGCCTGCCTGTCGGTGCGAAACCGGGTTGCCATTGATTAGTCCGTTTCTTTTTTGTCTTCCAGATGATAAATCAGGTCTCCCATCACTTCGTCAACCAGGCCGTAATCTTTGGCGTTGATGGCGTCCATCCAGCGGTCGCGTTCAAAATCTTCGGAGATTTTTTCAACCGTCTGATGGGTATGTTTAGCCAGAATATGATGCATGGTTTCTTGCAGACGCTTCATTTCCTTGTATTGAATTTCCACATCGGGGGTGTAGCCCTGCGCGCCGCCGCCTGCCGGGTGCATATGAACGGTGGCATGGGGCAGGGCGTAGCGTTGGCCGGGCGTTCCGGCGGCCAGCAAAACCGTCGCCATACTGGCCGTTACGCCCACGGCAAAGGTGCTGATGGGGTTGTTGATTGATTGCATGGTGTCGTAAATAGCCAGCCCGGAGTAAATAATGCCGCCCGGCGAGTTGATGTACATTGAAATCTGGCGTTCCGGGTCTTGCTGATTAAGGTACAGCAGTTGGGCCACAATCAGGTTTGCCACCTGGTCATTAATGGCTGTGCCCAAAAAAATGATACGTTCTTTTAACAAGAGTGAAAATATATCGTAAGCCCGTTCCGAGCGGCCGGTTGTTTCGATAACCATTGGCACCAGGGCTTGGGGGATGGTTCGAGTCATCACCACGCTCCTTTTATGAAATTAGTAAACTATTGAGGGGCCTGGCAGACACAAGCCTGCCAGGTACAATTTATACCAGACCGAATCAGCTTTCGGTCTCTTCGGTGACAGCCGGTTCTTCAGGGGCGGCTTCTTCTTCGGCTACGGGGGCTTCTGCTGCCGCCGGGTCGCCGTCATCTGCTGACTGCGCCGTTTCGGTCCCGGCGGTTTCCGCTATTTTTCCTTTGGCAATCGCCAGCAAGCGCCCCCGGGCTTTGTCTGAAAGCATATTGTTGCCCAGATTCCGCAATCCTTCCGGCGATTTGAAGGCCCTGGTGGCTTCTGCGGTGCCGCCGGAGAGCATCACCAGCAAATCGGCCTGTTGCCTCAGTTCGGCGCCGTTAATTTCCAGACCTTCCAGGTCAACCACTTTGCTCAGGGCCAAAGCTCGCCTCAAACTTTTTCGGACGATTTCGCGTTTTTCGTCTCTTAGCTCTTCATACGGTTTGCCTTGCGTTTTAAGATAGCTGTCCATATCCAGCCCGGCCTGTTTGCGCTGATAATCGAGGGTGCTGTCAATTTCCTGGTCTTCCATGATAGCCGGCCATTTGATGACCTTCGCTTCGTCAACAACCCGTTGCAACATGGTTTCAAGCAGGTCTTCGTCAATGTTGCGCTGTTTGCGGGCCGCCAGGTCTTTTTCAATTTGAGCCTTCAGATCATCAAGGGTATCAAAGTCACCCACCAGGCCGGCGAATTCGTCGTTGAGTTCAATCGTTTCTTTTACTTTGACAGCCTCTGTTTGCGCTAAAATTTCAACCGTTTTGCCGGCGTACTGTTCGTTGGGGTAGTCGTCGTCAAAGGTGTGGGTAAAGGCGGCTTCATCGCCCGCCGAAAGGCCGGCCAGATGGGTGGCCCAGTCCGGCCCGTCGTTGTCTTCGGCGGCTTCCCGCAGGGTAATATCCATCGGTTCATCTTCGGAAAGGACGTCTCCGGTGACGGTATCTTTTTCGGTGACGCTCACTGAAACCAGGTCGCCGGTCTCTGCCGGGCGCTCGATGGGGGTGAAGGTGGCGTAATGTTCCTGCAAGTGTTCCAGTTCGCGGTCAATTTCTTCAGCCGATACGGTTGCTTCTTCAAAATCAAGCTGAATGTCGCGGTAGTTGCCCAGTTCGACAATCGGTTCGGTGGGTACTTTGATTTTCATCACCAGGGGGTCCCAGTCGATGCTCTCTAATGAAGCCATTGCATACGGGGTGACGTCGGCTTCTTCCAAAGCGCTTTGAAAGACGGTGCTGGTCAGTTCTTCCATGGCTTCATCCTGGATGGCTTCCAGCCCAAAACGATTGACCATAAAGTTGTACGGCGCTTTGCCCGGTCTGAAGCCGGGGATGCGCACTTGTTTGGCAATTCGACGCGCTGCTTTTTGCAACAATTTGTCTTTGCGCTGGTCGTCAATTTCTACGGTCAACAAAACTTCACAGTCTTTTGGTGTTTCTGTTGTTACCTTCAAGTCTAATGTCCTCTCTATCTCCAACAGGATTACGTCGGGGGCCGGGTGGCCTTTTTACCGACAAAAATTGCATTGGGATTGTACCACATCGGTGGCAGGAATCGCAACCGCCTGGCGATAGTTTCACCGCTTGGGCGACGTTTGTCAACCGTTTCAGAGGACGGCTACAGAGAGTACCCTTTCTCTTGACATAATTCTAACTGATAGTAAACATAATGTCAAACTTTGGGTGGATGCGTCTGTGATTTCCGGAAATTCGGGCAGCCACCCTCTGTCATGCCCGCTCAGGTCTGCCCCAAAATGCCGGACAGACTTCTTTGGGTTGCGTGAATTTGGGAGTATACTGTCTGCAACTTCCATAAGTATAATACGTATAGCCTGTAGTAAGTGAGAAACATGGTTTGGAGGCATTATGAATGGTGATAATCAAAAAATAGGCATGTTAACCACCCCCCTTTCTTATCGGGGTATTCCGGTGTGGCTGGTGTATCTGGCTTCGGTGCTGGGCGTTTTTTATTTGCTTAATCCTACGGCGGGCGTGTTTGAATTTATCCCGGACAACCTGCCTTTGATTGGCAATCTGGACGAAAGCGTAGCCGCCTTTTTGTTGTGGTATGGTCTGGTTGAGTTCTTTGAGGGGCGGAAGGGAAAGTAACTATTCACCCCCCTCAGCCCCCCTCATGAGGAGGGAGGATTTTACTTCCCTCATGAAAGGGGGAGATTGACGCGAAGCGGTTTCTCATCAGGGGGGGCAGACGGCCAAAGAGCGTTATTCACAGTTACAAATGCTTGCGCCCAGACAAAAAAATCGCCACGATTACCGTGGCGATTTTGTATTATCTATTCACTTGTTGCGTTTTACTAAACTTCCATTGCCGGTTTGAACCACCTGGGCCTTTGCTCTCCGCTAAGGCGGTGTCCCTTGATTATGCCATCCGGGATGACATAATAAACCACGCAATTCCCCAGGCTACCTATGATCGATAAACAGATTCAATTCGATAAGGTACTCCTTTCTTTTAGCATAAACGCGTTTATCTGGTACCAGTATACCAGATTTTGCGTCGTTTTTCAAGAGATTTTCAAAAGTTTAAGCTATGCTCAACATAAATAAAAGCAGCCTGACGGTATTTGGGTACTCGCCCGGCAACGATTATAATAACTTTTGGCACTACTGGATTCAGCAATGGAAAGGGGCGCTGGAAGCCGCGCCATTGAACCAAAATACTGGAACTTACGCAGTTGAAAAGATTTCTGTCGCGAATACCCGTTCCGGGCACAGGTTAACACGAATTTC
>JAJRUC010000135.1 GCA_024278015.1 Chloroflexota bacterium | reverse complement strand
CCGCTTGCTTTAACGCACTTGCCCCTCGCTCAGCCGGTTGAAAGCATGTCGGTGGCGGTAGAGGCGCATTTTGCCCGCCGGCAAAGCGGCCCCACCACCGACGGCTATTTTGCCGCCCGCCTGCCGGTGCAGCAAAAAATCGGGCGAGAGCGGATGCGGCTGGGGCGGCGGCTGACCCGGCTTGAAGAAGATGCCGCTTCGTTGGCGAATCCGGCCCGCCTGAAGCAAATGGGCGACGCGATTTTGGCCTACAGCTTTCAAATTGAACCCCGACAGCCGGAGTTGATTGTTGATTGGGGTGAAGAGAATCCGCTGAAAATCAGGCTTGACCCCGCTTTGTCTCCTTCTGAAAACGCGCAGCGTTATTTTGCCCGCTACCAAAAAGCAAAACGGGCCGCCCAAATTATTCCGCAACAGCGGGCATTGGTGCGCCGGCAACTTGAATATCTGGAGCAATTGGCGCTGGATGTGGAAATGGCGGAGACTCGCCCGGAAATTGATGCTGTGCGGGCGGCGCTGGGGGCGATAAATGTAAAATCTGAAAAGAAGCCTGCCGGCAAGAAGCAAAAACCGGGACAGACGGGGCCTTTTGCCCGGTTCGTTTCGCCCGCCGGCGCGACGGCCTGGGTGGGCAAAAACGCGGTGCAGAACCATCGCCTGACGTTTGGCCGGGCCGGGCCGGATGATATTTGGCTGCATGCGCGGGGTACGCCGGGGGCGCATGTGGTTATGCCCACGGCCCAGGGCGAGCCGTCGGAGAGCGCAATTCGCTGGGCCGCCGGTCTGGCCGCTCATTTTTCAAAGATGCGCCATGAAGGCGCTGTTGATGTGAGCTATACCCGCAGAAAATATGTGCGGGCCATCAAAGGCGCGCCGCCGGGCCTGGTTACGCTCAGGCAAGAGACGGTTATTCGCGTAGCGCCAATTGACCCGCAACAACCCTCAGAATAAAGGCCAGAAAACCGGCAAAACAACCGCCACAATAATCAGATACATCAAATTCAGGCCCAGACCCACTTTGGTGAAATCGGTGAATTTGTAATTGCCCACTCCGTAAATCAGCACATTGGCCTGATGCCCGATGGGGGTTAAAAAGGCCGTTGACGCGGCAATGACCACCGCCATCACAAAGGGGCGGGGGTCGGCGCCCAGCGTAATTGCCACATCAATGGCGATGGGCGCTACCAGAACCGTGGCCGCCGCGTTAGACATTGGCTGGGTGAGCAGCAGCGTAAAAATGTAAATGCCCAGCAAAACGCCCATCGGCCCCCATTGGTTGGTTAGCTGGATAATCTGGTCGGCCAAAAACTGGGCCGCGCCCGAATTTTCCATAGCGATGCCCAGGGGCAGCATACCGGCAATCAGGAAGATGGATTTCCATTGAATGGCCCGATAGGCTTCGTCCATGGAAATCACCTTCAGCAGCACCATCAACATGGCGGCAATGACCGCCGCCACCGAAATATGCAGCCAGCCCATTGTTACCACCAGCAGCATTGCGGCCATAATAGCCAGCGATGCGGGCGCTTTGTCCAGCCGCCGGGATTCAAACGAAACCGGCTCCAAAATCAGCAGGCCGGGGTCCCGGTCTATGGCGTTAAAACTCTCTTTTGAGCCTTGCACCAGCAAAACGTCGCCAAACTGAATGGGCGTGTTCGCCAGTTTTTGGCGGATTGGATGCCCGGAACGCCATAAAGCCAGCACCGTCAAATTAAATTTGTCTCTGAATTGAGATTCCTTGAGCGATTTTCCGATGAGTTGCGACGAGGGGCTGACCACAATTTCGGCAATTTTAATTTTGCCCGCCTGCAAATCGCTATCGTTCAGTTTTATGTCTGAACCCAGGCGCAGACCCTGTATGTTTTTTATCTTCAGAATATTTTCCAGTTTGCCCTGCACCAGAAAAACATCGTTGCTGTTGATGGTTTGGGTGCGGCGCACCGGCTGCACCTGGCCGGAAATTCGGCGGGTGCTGGCCAGGTGAGAGGGCAAATAGGCGTTTGTGGGCGTGGTCAACTTGCTGATGATGGTCAGGTCGTAATCTTCACCAAAGCGACTTTGCTGGATTGTTTTGCCAATCAGGGGTGAATCCGGCAGAAATTTCACTTCGGTGGCGTAATAGCGCAGGTGATAGCTACGGGTAAAATCGCCTTCCACTTTGGCCGTGGGCAGCAGGTGACGGCCTATCAGGGCCATATAGGCAATGCCGGATACCAGAATGATGAGGCCCATCGGCAAAAAATCGAAGAAACCGAAGGAATATTGATGCGTTGCCTCCTGCAAAATACCGGAGGCCAGAATATTGGGCGGCGTGCCGATGAGAGTCATATTGCCGCCCATCAAAGAGGCGAAAGAGAGGGGCATGAGGAATTTTGAAGAGGACAGATTGGTTTGCTTGCTCAGGCCTACAATGGCCGGCAGCAAAACGGCTGTGGCGCCGATGTTGTTCATAAAGGCCGACATCACGCCCACCGTAATCATGATGCCCACAATGAGCCGGGTTTCGTTGGGGCCGGCAATACGCAAAATATTCGCGCCCAGATAATCGGCCACGCCTGTCCTGAACAGCCCGTCGCTGATGATGTAAATGGCCCACACCGTGACCACCGCCGGGTTGGCGAATCCGCTGAAAACCTCGTCGGTTGCCACCAGGCCGGTCAGCGCCAGAGTAATCAAAACCAGCATGGCGACAATATCGGGGCCAACCTTTTCCCAGGCAAACAGCCCTACCGCGCCCACCAAAATAGCCAGCACCAGCATAATTTCAAAATTCAACGATGACCCTCCATCAGGATGATATGGTCCGGTCCGGATATTATAGGTAAAATTCGCCCGCAAGGGAAGTACAACGTTGTATATTAAACCAGCGAACCCTGCTCACTTTGACATTGTCCCCTGATGCTGTATAATCTATGCAGGAAAAACGGCAACTTTGCCGTAACAACAACTTTTGTAAGCCGCATCGCTTGAAGTTGGTAGCAGGCGGTTTTTTTATGGAAAACAACAGTTAAAGAATTTTTGGAGTATTACAAGTTTATGTCGATTAATAAATTAAAAATTGTACCCCTCGGCGGCGCCGGGGAAATTGGAAAGAATATGACCGCCATTGAATACGGGCGGAATATTTTGATAGTTGATGCCGGGGGCATGTTCCCGGAATACGATATGTACGGCGTTGATCTGGTTCTTCCGGATTATACGCAATATCTGGCCGATAAAAAAGACTGGGTGCGCGGCATTATTGTGACCCACGGCCACGAAGACCACACCGGCGCCTTGCCGTACCTGTTGAAAACGGTCGATGCCCCCATCTTTGCCACCCGGCTGACCATCGGCCTGATTGAGGTGAAATTACGAAAACACGGTTTGGAGGGGCAGGCAGCCCTGCACGTTATCAAACCGGGCGAGCGCTTTAGCGTGGGCGGCCTGTTTGAGATTGAAGCCTTCCACGTGTGCCACTCCATCCCCGATGCCGTGGGCTTCGCCGTCAGAACCCCGGCGGGGTTGATTGTCCACTCCGGCGATTTCAAATTTGATTACACGCCCGCCTGGGGGCCGCCGCCCGATTTCGGCAAGCTGGCCCGGATTGGGGCCGAAGGGGTGCTGTGTCTCCTTTCGGATAGCACAAATGCTGTCAGGCCGGGCTTTACGCCCTCGGAAAAAACCGTGACCGACGGCCTGAATCAGGTCTTTGCCGAAGCGCCGGGCCGGATTATTGTCGCCACCTTCGGCTCGCTCATTTCCCGGGTGCAACAGATTATCGAAGTCTCAAGCCGTTTTGGGCGGCAGGTTGCCATCGAAGGCCGCAGTTTGGTGGAAAGCGTGGACCGCGCCCAGGAACTGGGTTATCTGGATGTGCCCGACGGCACGCTGGTTCCCCTTTCTACCTTAAAGAGAAAACCGGATTCAAAAATCACTATTATCGCCACCGGCACGCAGGGCGAATCGTCTGCCGCGCTGGGGCGCATGGCTCGCGGCCAGCATCGTCAAATTAGTATTAAAAAAGGGGACACCATTGTTTTGTCCTCTCGCGTTATTCCCGGTAACGAAATTGTGGTCAACCGGGCCGTCAACCGGCTCTTTCAGCGGGGCGCGACTGTGGTGGGCCAGGACGCCAATGTTCATGTTAGCGGCCACGCCAGCCAGGAAGAACTGAAATTGCTCCTGAACCTGATAAAACCCAAATTTTTTGTGCCCGTTCACGGCGAATTGCAACATCTGCACGCCCACGCCCGCCTGGCGCAAATGCAGGGCGTTCCAACCGAAAATATCGCCGTGATTGAAAACGGCATGGTGGTTGAGTTTTCTGAAGCGAAAATGCAAGTGACCGAGCGCCTCCCCGGCGGCTATGTGTTTGTAGACGGCCATCGGGTGGGGGATATTGGCCCGGTTGTTTTGCGAGACCGGGAAATTCTGTCTGAAAACGGCTTTGTGATGGCCGTGGTGCATGTCAGTCGCCAAAACGGACAAATTACCACGCGCCCGGAAATTATCACCCGTGGTTTCATTTACATCCGGGAGAGCGGCGATTTGATTTCGCAGGCGGAAAAGGTGGTTATGAAGGCCCTGCCCGCCAAAAAGCCATACGACGCCGTGCGCAAGGCCCTGGCCGATTTTGTCGATGCCGAAACAGGCCGCCAACCGATGATTTTGCCGGTGATTATTGAAGATTAAGGGGCGGCCGGCGCATGAATCCCGCCGAATTTCTGGCCTATCTCCAAAAACAACCCGCCTATCGGGGCCAACTGGTTCATGTAGAAGAGCTGCCGGCCCGGCGGGCGCGATACGGAAAACTGAAGCGCGGCCTGCCGGAAACATTGGTGCAGGCCCTTGAACAAAACGGCACCACCCGCCTGTTCAAACATCAGGCCCAGGCCATTAATGCCGTCAGGGCCGGGGCGCACGTGGTCATCGCCACCGGAACGGCCAGCGGCAAAACGCTGGCTTACAATATTCCCGCGCTCGATGCGGTCCTAACCGACCCCCGGGCGCGGGCACTGTACCTTTTCCCCACCAAAGCCCTGGCCCACGACCAACTCAGAACCCTGACCTCCTTGACCAAAACAATCTCGCCCCGCCCCCAATTTGGGGCCTACGACGGCGATACATCGCGCCAGGCCCGGGCCCGGCTTAGAGCCGAGGCCGCTATTTTGCTGACCAACCCCGACATGCTGCACATGGGCATTTTGCCCAACCATCACCTGTGGGCCGATTTCTTCAAAAACCTGAAATTCGTGGTCATCGACGAAGCGCACATGTACCGGGGCATATTCGGCAGCCATGTGGCAGTTATTTTGCGTCGATTGGACAGACTGTGCCGCCATTACTGCAGCCGGCCCCAATTTATTGCCTGTTCCGCCACCATTTCAAATCCCGGCGAGCATGTGGCCCGGTTGACCGGCCACACGCCGCAGGTGATTGACGACGACGGTTCGCCCGCCGGCGCCCGGCTGTTTGCCCTGTGGAATCCGCCGCTGGTTGGGCCTCAAAAGCAGGTTCGGCGCAGCGGTTACGCCGAAGCCGCCGCGCTGTTCGCCTCGTTGGTGCAGCAGGGTATTCGGAACATTACCTTCACCAAAGCCAGAAGCGTCGCTGAACTGATTGTAAAATACGCCCGCGCGTTGTTAAATCGAACCCGACCGGAATTGACGGGCCGGGTGGCGGCCTATCGGGCCGGGTATCTGCCGGAAGCCCGGCGCGATATTGAGCAGCGGCTGGCGGTGGGGCAACTCATTGGCGTAACCGCCACCAACGCCCTGGAATTGGGAATTGATGTGGGCGGCCTGGAGGCCGTGGTCTCGGTGGGGTATCCGGGCACCAGCGCCGGCTTGTGGCAGCAGATGGGCCGGGCCGGGCGGCGAAAGACCCGCACCCGGCGAGATACGTCGCTGGCGATTTTGGTGGGGCTGGACAATCCGCTGGACCAGTATTTTATGCGCCACCCCAAAGAATTATTCGCCCGCCCGCCCGAACACGCCTTGATTGACCCGGAAAATATTTACGTATTGTTGCAGCAATTGCCGTGCGCCGCCGTGGAATTGCCGCTGACGCATCAGGACGAAGCGCGATTCGGCGCGGGCTTTGTTTCGGCGATGATAGAGCTGGAGACCGCCGGCGCGTTTGTGTATCAGCCGCAGGCCGATAACTGGATGTACATGGGGCGCAGTTACCCCGCCTTTGAAGCCAACATTCGCAGTTTGGGCCGCAAGCCGGTAAAACTGATTGACACTACCGCCGAAGGCCACGTGCTGGAAGTGATGGATGCCGGCGCCGCGCCCGTCCGCGTTCATCCGGGGGCCATTTATTTGCATCAGGGCGAAACCTATCGGGTCAGGAAACTCGATTTGAATGTCCGCGAAGCCGGCCTGGTTCCGGTGACGGTCGATTATTACACCCAACCCAGAGAAATCAATCAGGTGAGGATTGTGCAGCCCCTGCGGCAAAAGGCGTTCAGGCGGATGCAAGCCTGTTTTGGCGTGGTGCGGGTTACGCGGCAAGTGGTGGGGTATCGCAAAATTCGCCATTTTTCCGAAAAACGGAGCAAGGAAATTGCCCTGAATTTGCCGCCCGCTTCTTTTGAAACAATGGCCCTGTGGTGGGAGTTGCCCCCGCAGTGGCAGAGCGCGGTCAAGCGTCGGGGTTGGCGATATGCGGGTGGGTTGCAGGCTGTCGAACACGCGCTGGCAGCTATTTTGCCCCTGTTTGCCATGTGCGACCGCTGGGACATCGGCGGACACACCGTTGCTTCCGGCCCGGAAACCGGGGCCGCCCGCATCTTCATTTACGATGCCTGTCCCGGCGGGATGGGCATTAGCGAGCAAGGATTTGCCATGCTGAACAACCTGTGGCAGCGCGTACTGGCAACCATAAAAGAATGTCCGTGCCAAAACGGCTGTCCCGGTTGTATCTACAGCCCCAAAACCGGCGACAGAAACGACCTGTTGGACAAGCAAGCCGCGCTCTGGATTTTGGAATCGATGCTGCGTTAAGTTTCTTTACGCAACGTTTACGACTTCGTAGGGAGTCCGTATGGTTTGCGTTGTGCAATCTTTAACGAAGAGTGGTATGATAAGATTGCCTACAAAAAAAGGCAATCTCCTTTTCTCCTCCTTTTTGAGGGACCTCCGTGAAGGGCACACGGAGGTCTCATCATTTTAAACCCTGTTCATGATGCGCCGGGGCTATCTTTGCTCCCTGATTTACCTTATACTATACTCATAGCGGTTTGCGCCCCACTTGCGGGGCGATGTCCCCACGGCGGGCCGTTTGGCGCATATTTTGCTGAGGAGTTTTACAGTCTCCGGGCCTGCGGCAGCAACGGGAATGAAAATTTAACGCCCCCCCCTGCCTCCTGCGGCGGCTCCCTCTCCCCGGCAAGGAGAGGGTTGGAGAGGGGTATTTGCAAGGGAGTAACCCTTTGTTGAAGACCAGAGTTCTGACCATATTGATTCTGCTCCCGGCTTTTGCCTTTTTGATGCAATTCGGGGGGCTGCCGTTCTGGCTGATAATTACGGCAATTGTGCTGGGAGCCACATGGGAATTCATCCAGATGATGCGGCAAAAAGGGCACCGGCCCGCGGTGGTGTTGGCTATGCTCTTTGCCCTGGCCCCGATGATTGCCGTCCAGTGGGGGCCGCACCTTGCGTTGGCGCCGATGTTGACCTTGTTGCTCGTTGCTGCGCTGGTGCGGCAACTTTTTCAGAAAAACAGCGCGGCCCCGGTTGTCGATTGGGCCTTGACCGTGGTCGGCGGGTTGTACATCGGCCTGGGCATGAGTCATCTGGTTGGCCTGCGTATGTTGCCCAATGGCTTTGCCTGGGCATGGCTGGCCCTGCTGACCACATGGGGCAGCGATTCCTTCGCCTATCTCATCGGCAAAAATTTTGGTAAAACAAAATTCTGGCCGCGCCTCAGCCCCAAAAAAACGTGGGAAGGTTTTTTGGGGGGCATACCGGGCGGTTTGATGGGGGCCTGGATGGTGGCTTTT
>JAJRUC010000134.1 GCA_024278015.1 Chloroflexota bacterium | reverse complement strand
TCAACTGCGAGCGGAAAAATTCCGGACTGCCGACATACACCGCCCGCCCGTTGTGTTTCGCCATCACCCCCGCCCCGGTCAGCGAGCGAAAGTCCGTTACGTCAACCGGGGTCACGCCCTGCGCCGCCGCGTGGCGGGCAATCGCCTGCGCCAGCGGATGCTGACTGCGCCCCTCGATACCGGCGGCGAGCGCCAGCAATTGGGTACGGGTCAACCTTTTTTCGTCAAAAGGGATGATGTCGGTCACGTCCGGTTCGCCTTTGGTGAGCGTGCCGGTTTTGTCCAGCGCCACCACTTTGACCTTCGCCAATTCCTCGACATAGATGCCCCCTTTTATCAGCACGCCCCGGCGCGCGCCGGTGCCCAGGGTGGCAACCAGGGTAATCGGAATGGAAATGACCAGCGCACACGGGGCGGCGGCGACGATGAAGACGGTTGCCCGCGTAATCCAGGTGACCCAATCCGCGCCGAGCAAAAGGGGCGGCACAATGGCGATGAGGATGCCAACCAGCAGCACCAGCGGGCTGTAGCGCGCCCCGAAACGTTCGATGAAACGCTGGCTCCGCCCTTTGCGCTCCTGCGCCGCTTCGACCATTTGGATGATGCGGCTGATGGTATTGTCGGCGAAAGCTTTGGTGGCGCGCACTTCCAGCGCCCCTTCGCCGTTGATGCTGCCGGCGAAAACGGTGGCGCCCGGCTGCTTTTCGACCGGCACGCTTTCACCCGTGACCGGCGCCTGGTTGACGTCGGAAACCCCCGCGATAACCTCGCCGTCGGTGGGCACGGATTGCCCCGGTTTGACGATGAAGACATCACCCACGATGACATCTTCCACCGGGATTTCCACTTCGCTGCCGTTGCGCCGCACCAGCGCCACTTTGGGCGCTAAATCCATCAACGCTTTCACGGCGGAACGGGTTTTCTCTTCGGTGTAGCCCTCGGCGGCTTCGCTGATGGCGTAAAGGAAGACCAGCATTGCCCCTTCGACGGCTTGTCCCATCGCCGTGGCGGTAACGGCGGCGACTGCCATCAGCAATTCAATGCCGATTTCCCGTTCGAAAATCAGTGATTCCAGTGCTTCCCGGCCGAAATAATAGCCGCCGACGAGAATTGCGGCGAGGTAAATTGCCGGCGAGACCGCCTCCGGCGCGCCCCCCAGCCCGATGAGCCAGCCGGCCAACAACAGCACCCCGGACGCGGCGGCGGTCAGCACTTTGGGGTTGCGCCACGGTTTGGGCGGCGCCGGCATGGTCAATCCGGCTTGCGGCGGAAAGCCGAGCGCGTCCAACTGTTCCTTCAGGGTTGCCGGGGTGGTGATGTCGGGGTCGAAATTCAGCACCACTTTCGCCGCTTTGGGGTAGACTTGCAGGTCGTCCAAGCCGGGGAAATCCGTCAGACCGCGTTCGATGGCAGCGGCGTCGTGTTCGCAATCCAGATTACCGACGCGGAGTTCGAGAGTTTGAGTTGTTTCGGGCATATTTTTCCTCCGGGAAATGTTGGGGTTCAATAGAAATTCAGGGAGTATGGAAAAATAATCATCGTAGGGGCGCGATGCATCGCGCCCCTGCACAAGACAAACACATAGATTGTACCCCCTTGAAATCCCAAAGAGCCAATTTTAGAATGGTTCATTCCGTTTCGGGTTGAGTGGGCGCATTGTAGCGGGTGCAGGCGTAAACGCTTTGCGCCGCCTCTGCCAAAAGTTCATCCGCCAAACGGAGAAGGGTTGCCACCCGCTCGTCGCTGAGTTGATAGTAGACATAGCGCCCCTGCTGGCGCGCGGTGACCAGTCCGCAATCGCGCAGACAGCCCAGATGGTTGGAGGCGTTGGATTGGGACAGCCCGGTCGCGGTGACGATTTCGCCCACAGTGAGGGGCCCCTCGCGGATGGCTTCCAGAATGGCGAGCCGGGACGCATCGGCGAAGCCACGGAAGAATTTGGCTTGCAAATCGACAGCTTGTACTTTGGCGGTAATGAGCATTTTCAGATTCCTTGTTATATTAATATATCACCATTCGATGATATATTGACAATTATAATCAAAAAGTTCGGGGAAGCAAATTTTTGATGTTACCCAATTGAAGGAGAATCCTGATGACCACCCTTGCTGACGCATTAACATTAGCCGATTGGCGGCGTCGCGTGGCGGAAATGTACGCCGTCGTCCGCCGCCGTCCGCAGGCGGAAGCCGCCTGGCGCGACTTTCGGCGCAAGCGCGATGCGCTCTTGGCCGCGCATCCGCAATCGCCCCTGACCGATACGCAGAAAGCCGCCTTTAACGGCTTGCCCTACTTTCCGTACAAGCCCGCTTGGCGCGTGGTGGGCGTGGTTGATGCTCGTGTGGAAGAGGAAACATTGCGCGTCCATCTGCCGGATGACGGCGATTTCAGCTATACCCGCGTGGCCCGCGTGCGTTTTTCGGTGGCAGGATTCAACGGTTCGCTGAGTCTGTTTTGGGTTGAAGGCTATGGCGGCGGGTTATTTTTGCCCTTTCGGGACCAAAGCAACGGGCAAACCAGCTACGGCGGCGGGCGGTACCTGTATGACACCCTGAAAGGCGCGGATTTGAGCCGCAGCCCGGATGAGTTCGTGCTTGATTTCAACTTTGCCTACAATCCGTCGTGCGCCTACAACCCGCAATGGGTTTGCCCGCTTTCTCTGCCGGAAAATAATCTGCCTTTTGCGGTAGAAGCGGGCGAGAAGATGTTTGGCTGATGAATACGCGCCTGGCGCATATTGGGCGATGCCTCAGCCCGCGTGCAGGGCCTGTTCCAAATCGGCGATGATGTCTGCCGGGTCTTCCAGCCCCACCGAAAGCCGGATGAGGCCATCGTCAATGCCCACTGCGGCCCGTTCTGCCGGGGTCATGTGTTCGTGGGTGATGGTGGGCGGGTGCATGCAGATGGTGCGGCTGGTGCCGAAGGTGACGGCATGGGTAACAAGCCTGAAGCTGTCGATGACGCGGGCCGCGCCGGGGATGCCACCCGGCACCACAAACGACATCAGTCCCCCCGCGCCGCTCATTTGTCGTTGGGCCAGGGCGTATTGGGGGTGCGCGGGCAGGTCGGTGTGATTGATGTGTCGCACGGCGGGATGCCTGCGCAGAAATTCGGCCACCTGCCGGGAAGTGGCGCTGTGGCGGGCCATACGCATCGACAGGGTTTCCAGATATTGCAGGGTCAGCCACGAGTCGAATGGGGGCATAATGGCCCCCACAAATTCGGTGGTGTTCCAGCGCACATCTTCAATGAGCGCCTTTGGCCCCACAATGGCCCCGCCCAGCACTGTGGCGTTTCCGGCCAGAAACTTGGTAATCGACAGCAAAATAATGTCCGCGCCCAGCTCAAGGGGGCGCTGCAAGGCGGCGGTGACGGTGGTATTGTCAACCAGCAAGGGTACGCTGCGGGCGTGGGCCACCTGGGCCACGGCGGCAATATCGGTTACAAACAGGGTGGGGTTGCTGGGCGTTTCTACCCAAACCAGTCTGGTTTGGGCGTCAATTTCCGCATCCCACGATTTGGGGTCGGCGGGATTTTTGACGAACCGGAACTCGACGTGACAGCGTTCCGGAAAGATGGTGGCGGCCTGTTTGTACCCTTCGCCGAAAATGTTCAGCGAGGTGACGATGTTGTCGCCGGGGCGGGCGATGGTGAAAATCAGGTTGAACAGGGCCTGGCTGCCGGAACCGGCGGTCAGGGCGGCCTCGCCCCCCTCCAGGGCGGCCAGCCGTTCCTCAAGCAGGGCGGCGGTGGGGGTTTTGGTGCGTCCGTACACCGGGTACGGAATTTTGTCGAAGCGCTCGTAGGGATAGGTCATTGATGGCACGATGGGCGGCACAAAGGTTTTGAATTTTTGCAAATCTTCAAGGGGATGTTGCCAGCCCGTGTGCAGGGCGCGGGTATCAAAGCCCTGACCGGCATCGGGGTGGGGAACGGGTTTGTCTGCCGGGTTAAAATGCCAGGGAGTTGGCATGAAAAAGGGTTTGTCTGTGGGAGACATTTGATTTTCCTTTTAATCCCGGTTCGGGATAAGGATTATAATCCACAGATTAATACAGATGGACATTGTAATGCCCTGCGGGTACAGATTTTTTATTTTTTGATTTTATCTGTGTTAATCTATACTCAACAGCGTCATAAAGTAACAAGGATTCACAGGAATTCGTGATACTTTGTGATGCTGGACAGTATATATGTTAGTTCGGGGTAGGGACAACCCTTGTGGTTGCCCTGTG
>JAJRUC010000133.1 GCA_024278015.1 Chloroflexota bacterium | reverse complement strand
GGCGGTGTACAGCGTGGGCTATTTTTACACCGCCGGACTGGGCTTGTGGCAATCGTGGGGCAGGTTACAGCCCCTCACCCGGCGTTTTCACCAAAACGCAGCGGCCAAATCGACGGCCAGGGCGCAGTAAACCGCTTGTCGCGTAATTTCACGCCTCGAATATTTCCGCTATGGCCTCCGGGGCGTATTGCTCCACAATTTCCGGGGTAATGGCGTTGGCCGCAATCAGGTCGCGGTACAGGGCCGCCGATTTTCGGGGGGTGCGGGCCTGGGTTTCCGGATTTAGGGCAATCAGGCCGAAGGGCGTTGTCCAGCCTTCCACCCACTCGTAATTATCCACAAATGTCCAGTAATAATAGCCGCGCACGTCTGCCCCGGCGGCAATGGCCCGTTGCACAGCGGCCAGATGGGTCAGCAAAAAGCGGGGGCGGCGCGTGTCCGCCGGGTCGGCCAGGCCGTTTTCGGTGATGTAGACGGGTTTGCCGTAAGCGGCCATCCGTTTAATGGCCCGGCGCAACCCCGCCGGGTCAATTTGGCGGTCAGCCCAGGGCGCGTCCCACATTTCTGCCTGCGGGGGCGCGACGTTTTTGCCGAACAGGGTGAACGGCTCGCGGAGGTCAAACCGCACGGAATGGGGACCGTAGTAATTAATGCCGATGAAATCATCGTGGCCGGGGGCGGGGTTGGCCGCTTTGGCCGCCAGCGGGAATTTGGCATGGCCTTTGTACACGGCATCGAGAATGCGCTGGTTGAACAGCCGGTCCTGCCAGCCGGTCACCAGGCGGTCAAGGGGGTGACGGGGCCGGGCCGGGTCAAAAACAGGTATGTTTTTCACCAGGCCCACCCCGGCCTGCGGCTGAAACTGATGGATAGCCTGCGCGGCGGCAACGTGGGCCTGGGCCATAGCCGCTGCCACCCGAAAAGTTTGCCCAAAACTTTTCGCGCCGGGCGACCATTCGCCCCGCAAGTGTGAGACATAAGCGTAAACCATCGGCTCGTTAATGGTACACCACAAATCGCACAAATCGCCCAGTTTTTGAACCACATAATTCGCGTAGTCAACAAACTTCCCCACCACATCATCATCCAGCCAACCGCCTTGCTCTGCCAGCCACAGCGGATTGGTGAAATGGTGCAGCGTGACCATCGGTCTGATGCCGCGTTGGTGCAGGGCCAGCAGCAATTGCCGGTAACGGTCGATGGCGGCTTCGTCCCGGCGATTGGGCGCGGGCTGCACCCGGCTCCATTCCACCGAAAGGCGCATCGTTTTCAGGCCCATTGCCTCGGCCCGGTCGAAATCGGCTTCGGCGCGGCCGCGCTCCGCATCCCACCAATCGGTGGCCAGGCCGCTGATACTGCCGTCAACAATTTTGCCGGGGAGATGTTCCCAGGCCCAAAAATCGTTGTTGCGGTTGTTGCCTTCGTTTTGGTGCGACGCTGTGGCCGCGCCCCACAAAAAATCGGGCGGAAATTCAAGGGGATGGTAACGGGTCATCAGACTTTGCTCCTTGCGCGTAGCGTAAAATTTGTTGAACCTGTTGAGGGTTGGCCCAGAAGACGGAATCAAGCTGCGCGGCGATGGCTCCGGCTTGCAGACAGGCCCGCACATCGGCGGGGGTGTGGATGCCGCCGCAAGCAATAATGGGCGTGCCGGGGAAGGTTTCTGCCGCGTGTTGCAGGTGGGGCAGCAACTGGGCGTGAACCCCCCCGCCGAAGAATCGGCCGGCTGTGGTTCCGGCGGCAGCCGGAGGAGCGTCGGCCAGCGTCAGGGCAACGGCTCCGGCTTTCAGCGCGGCTTCGGCCAGATGCGGCTTGCCGGGGAAAGGGAGCTTGACCAGCGCGGGCAAATCGGTATTGCGGATGAGCGTGCGGGTAAAAAGCGCGGCGTCGGCGGGCGATGCGTCGGGCGGCAGGCCCAGCTCAAAGCCGGCGAACACGGCCAGAGCATCCAGCGCTGAAACGGTGCGGGCCAAATCGTCGGGCGCATCGGCGGGCAGGTGGGCGATGAGGGGGATTGGCGCCCGTCGCCAGAATTTCCGGTTTTGGCGGATAATTTTTTTAAGGCCGGGATTGGGCAGGTCAACGGGCAAAATGATACCGCCGTCCACTTCGGCCACGGGGGCGGACGGGCCGGCGCGGCGGGGGCGCAGGGTCATCGGATTGGTGACTATCGCGCCCAGCAATTCGGCGGAAACCAGCGGCGCGTACCGGTTCGGGCCGTAGCCCCAAAATCCGGCGGCGGGCATCAGCGGCGATTTCAAACTCAGCCCGATTTTGTGCGCGGGGGCAAGGTCAATCATCTGCCAAAACCTCCAGGTCGAGAGTTGCCAAATCGAACACGGGGCCGGCCAGACAGGCCAGGCGGGAGCCGGCGGCGGTGGGTACGGCGCACAGGCCGCACGCGCCCACGCCGCACGGCCGCAGGGGCGCATCGGCCAACAGGATTTGGGCCAGCCCCGGCGCCGGTCGCAAGCGTACCGCGCTCAAGCGGGCCTTTAGCCGTTGATAGAAGGGGATGCCGCCAATGGCGATGATAGCGTCCGGCCACAGCAGCCGGTCAGTGGTGAGGGTGGTGGTGATTTCAACATGCGGCGGAAAGCGGCGGACAATAGCGGCGGGAAGCGGGTTTTTTGATTCGAAGGCGAGGGTGACGTTCAAGGATTTTCGCATAGTAAATAAGCTCCCTACCAAAAACACACCCATCCCCAACTCAAAATCAATCGGCACCAGTAAATTTTTGGTTGTTGCAGGCAGGGTGAACCCGCAACCCAGCGGCCCGAAAGCGTCAATTTTCCGGGCAGGGGGGCAACTGAACAACCACGCCAGCCCCCGGTCGGCAAGGTGGCGGGCGCTCAATGTTAATTGAAAGCGGGAGACCGGCCAGTTGCCGGCAACTTCATCGCAGGGAGCCAAAAACAAGGGGCGCGGTAAATAGGCGGAGAACATGTTGCCTGTCCGGGCCAAAAAAAATTGTCCCGGCTGAAAGGGGGGCAGCGGCTTGTCGGCAACGAATATAAACTGCCACATTGCGGGGGCAATGCGCGTTTTTTCGATGAACGTCAGGGTTACGGGCTTCATTCAGGTTGTATTGTACTGTACGCAACCGGAAAAAGACAAAAACGGACTGTTTCGCGGGGGCGATGAACCGGCTTGCCTTTTTGCGTATTATCGGCGGCAGACTATACTCCCGGTCAGTATCCATCAATCCAAAAGGATAGAGAATAATGGCAGAACAGTTGAAAATAGTGGGCCTTGTGGGCAGTTTAAGGGCAGACAGCCACACCCGGAAAGCGGTGAAAATTGCGTTGGAAGGCGCGGCGACTCTCGGTGCGGAGACGGAACTCATCGATTTGAAAACCTATAATCTGGTTTTTTGCGATGGCGGCAGCGATTACCCCGCCGATGTGCATCGCTTGCGGGCGGCTGTTTCTTCGGCGCAGGGAATTATTTTGGGCACGCCGGAATATCACGCCGGTTTCAGCGGGGTGCTGAAAAACGCCATTGATTTGATGGGGTTTGCCCAGTTTGGGGGCAAAATGGTGGGGCTGGTCGGGGTTTCGGGGGGCAAGATGGGCGCGGTCAACGCCCTGAACGGCCTGCGCACGGTGGGCCGCAATCTGCACGCCTGGGTTATCCCGGAACAAGTCAGCATTGGGGATGCAGACGATGCGTTCAATGATGATGGCCGGTTAAAAAACCAGGCCCTGGAAGAACGGTTGCATGATTTGGGCCGGAAAGTGACACAATTTGCGTATTTGCACACCTCGAAAGGGGCCAGAGATTTTCTGGAAGCGTGGCAGGCCGCCCCGGCAAATCCGGGTGGGGAACAGACGGCCACCTGAACCGCTTTTGTCCGTAGGGGTACGATACAAAGGAGGGAAGTAAAAACTTCCCCCCGAAACCGGGGGGAAGCCGGCGGGGGAATAGTTTACTTCCTTTTGCGGGGCGGGGGGGGCGTCGGCAGTTTAACGGCGTTGCCGTTTAGATAATCCTGCATACTGTCCGCCGCCCGGTGCGCCGAAGCGATGGCGGTGATAATCAAATCCGGGCCGTGGACGTTATCGCCGGCGGCAAAGACTCCTTCGCGGGTGGTGGCGCCCACTTCGTCTTCGGCCAGAATGAGTCCCCATTTATAGGTAGCCAGGTTTTCGGTCTTGTCGCCCAGGAAGGGGTCGGGCCAGTAGCCGACGGCCAGCGCCACGGTGTCAACTTCCATAATAAACTCAGAGCCTTCAATGGGCACCGGCCGCCGCCGCCCGGAAGCATCCGGTTCGCCCAGTTCCATCTTGATGACCTTCATGGCTTTGACATTGCCGTTTTCATCGCCGATGTATTCGACCGGCGCTTGCAGGTAGTTAATTCTTACGCCTTCTTCAAGGGATGTGCCGCGCTCAACCTTGTTGCCGGGCATTTCTTTTCGGTGCGCCGATAGACGATGGTCACTTCTTCTGCGCCGCGCCGGATAGAGGTGCGGGCGCAATCCACGGCGGTATCGCCGCCACCGATGACGGCCACCCGCCTGCCCACAAACGGCTTTTCGCGCCGGTCTTCGGGCAGCATTTCGGTGGGCACGTTAGAGCGGATGAGGTAATCGGTGGATTTGTAGATGTGGCCCAGTTTTTCGCCGGGAATATCCATCGAGGCTTCAACGCCGGCCCCCGTTCCCAGGAACACGGCATCGTTTTCGGCCAGAAGTTGTTCAACGGTTATGTCCTGTCCGATGCGGGTATTGGTGACAAATTTAACGCCAACCTCTTCAAGGTCCTTGATTTTCTTCTGAACGACGTATTTATCAAGTTTGAAATTGGGAATACCGTAAACCATCACCCCGCCGGGTACGGGCCAGGCCTCGTATACGGTCACTTGATGGCCGTTTTTTATCATATCTTCGGCCACGGTAATGCCCGCCGGACCAGACCCTACTATGGCAATGCGTTTGTCGGTTTTTTTGGAGGGGGGGGCTATTTTCAAGGCGCCCTCTTTTCTGGCGATGTCAGAGACAAAGGCTTCCAGTTTACCAATGGAGATTGACCCGAAATATCGCCCCAAAACGCAACCCTGCTGGCACAGGTTGGGGCACACCCGCCCGCACACTTCCGGCAGGGGGCTGGTGGCGGCGAAGACTTTGGCCGCCCCGACAAAATCACCCTGGCTGGTAAGCCACAACGCTTCCGGAATATCGTTGCCCGCCGGGCAGCTCAAGGTGCATGCCTGCGGTGCGGGGCATTGCAGGCACCGGGAGGCTTCGACCACGGCTGTGGTATCGTTGAAACCCAGAATTGCTTCGGCAAAGTCGGTAATTCGCTCTTCAATGGGCCTTTTATCATATTCGGTTGGCAATTTCACCGCCCGTTTTTGGCGATTCACATCTCGATAGCCGGTTTCATTCGTCATAGGTTTGTCTTCCTCCATTGAAAACAGATTATGTACGATTGTGCTTTTTGTGCAATATTGACGGGTATGCCGGAGAGTGGTTATTGCGCATCAAATCTGAAAAATTCTACCACACAACCTTCTAACATAATAATGTTAGTATACTCAATCACCTTTATTTTTGACAGTGACATTTGTCATCTTGTTTAGAGACAGACATCATCACGGGTGTTATTATATCGAAATCTTCAAAATCATGCACATTGAAGAGGACTGTTTTGTCCCCGTCCTGGTGTTGTTGCGCGATGGAGGGATTTTAACGCCATGTACGCGAGAGAATGGCAACGGCTTTGGAACAGGGCGTTATATTTACCTGCGACTGGCCCACAACGCGCCGACCAGTATCAGGGCAATGCCGCCGATTTCTATCAGGCGCAGGCTTTCGCCAAAGAAGATTGCCCCCATGGCGAGGGCAAAGGCGGGGGTCAGGAAGGTGAAGGTGTTCAAACGGGTCAGTTCGCCCCGATGCAGCAATGAGAACCACAAGGCAAAGGCCAGAGCAGTGCCCAGCAACCCCAGGGTCAGCAATACCGCCACAAAAGTGAGACTCCATTCAACCCGTACCGGAGACTCGAAGACCTGGGCGGCCAGGAACAAGGGCACGCCGCCCAGGACAAATTGCCAGCCGGAGGCCATCAGCAGGTCAACTTGCCCGGCCAGATGCTTGAGCAGCACATTGCCCACAGCCACGCCGATAGCGCCCAGCAAGATGTAAACAACGCCAATTGGGCTGCTGTTGGCGTCGCCGTTGCCGAAGCCCGGCGCAGCAACCAAAATGATACCGGCCAGGCCCAGAAACAAACCCACCCGGCGACGCGGCCCCAGCCGCTCGCTCAGGACAAAATAGGCCAACCCGGCGGCAATAAGCGGTTGAACGTTGGCCAGGACGGTAGCCAAACCGGGGCTGACAACCCCGCCGGCCAGGAACATCCCGCCAAAGCCCAGGCTGGCGACACTGAGACCCACCCCAGACAAGGTAAGCCACACCTTCCAGCCTTGCGGCAAAGGCCGGCGCAGCACAAAGGCCGGCAATAATAACCCTGCGCCGGCTACAAAAGAACGTAAGGCGGCAAAGTAAAGGGGCGACGCCGCCGACAGGCCAACGGTGATGAGGGGAAAGCAAAGTGCCCAGAGAAACATTACCACAGTCAGGCGGGCCAAATCGCCGGGTGATATGAGCAATTGTTCGGCCGGCCCCGGCCCGGAGAAAGACTGCAATAAACGTTTGATTTTACTCATGGGCATTTTGTCTACAAGCCAAAGTGGTTTCAATAGCCTGGAAGCATACATCAGGATTGCGCAAAAGGGGATGATGGTCTGCTTTGGGCAAGGCAAGAATTTCCCAATTGGGTTGCCCCAAAGCCAATTGGTAAACGCCCTCAATTGGCGCGGTGCGGTCTTGTTCGCCGTGTATACAAAGGACAGGAAGGTGACGGCTTAATTTAGCGACATCCTGTTTAGGGTCGTAGTTGTAAATTACTTCCCACAGAGAAGATGTGAAGGAACGCCAAGTGTGTTTAACCAAATCTTTTGCAACTTCCGGCGGCATATCGCGCAGAACATAGGGCAAAAGCCACCCCAATAATCGCCGGGTCATAATGCAAATCAGCGCGGCCAGCGCCATATTGGTTAAAAACCATCTATCCAGAAGCGTCCCATGATGAAAGTGCTGGTATGTTTGTTCCCGGGTGCCAAAATAGGGCACACTAAACAAAATCAAGCGCTCCACTTGCGCCGGGTAACGCGCCGCATAAGCGATAGCCAACACTGTTCCCATATAATGGCCCACGAGTGTGAAAGGCGCTTGTTGGCTTAAGGTGCGGTATAAAGCCTCAATATGTTGTTCGGCGCTATATTTAACCCAGGGCTTGGGAGACTGACCAAAACCAAGCGTGTCTACAAGCAAGATATGGCAGTTCTGTTCAAGCGACCCTAAACGCCCCTGCCAATAGTGCGTTGTTCCCCCCAGACCGGGGAGGAAGACCACCGTAGGGCCATCTTTTATACCTGTTTCCTCAACATAAAGTGTTTGCGCCAAATCCATAGCCTGAACTCCTGTATATTTTCTGTCTTTCTCTGTAAACTTTTGCGTCCTCTCTCTCTTTCCCCGGTTCAAAACACTAAGGCATAATTTCCACATCGGCGGGCATACCGGGCTTCAGGATATGAGCCGGATTATCAAGCGTTACTTCCACGGCGTACACCAGATTAACGCGCTCTTCTTTGGTTTGCACGTTTTTGGGCGTAAATTCGGCCTCATTGGCGATGTAGGTGACGGTTCCTGCAAATTCATCCGAAACGGAATCGATGCTGACGATGGCGTTTTGGCCCAACTGCACGCGACCTATTTGCGTTTCCGGAATGAAGACGCGCAGGGTCACGCGGTCAAGGTCGGTCAGTTTAAGCAACGTTGCGCCGGGAACGGCCAGTTCGCCGGGGTTGATGACGCGGGTGGTGATGACGCCGGCGCGGGGGGCGGTCAGGGTCAGTTGGGCGCGTTGAGCGTCAATCAGGGCCAGGGCGCTTTGGGCCAGCCGAACCTGCGCTTCGGCCACGGCAATTTCTGCGGCGGTGGGGCCGGCCTGTACGGGCTTAACGTTTGCCTGAGCCAAAGCTACGGCGGCTTCGGCAATGTGATAGCCGGCTTCGGCCTGATTGGCCTGCACTTGCAGTTCTACCGGATTGGTGTACTGCTCCCACAGATGGGCCAGTTGAATTTTCAGCATCTGCACCTGCGCTTCGGCCATTTGCACGCCAATTTCAGCGGCGGCCCGCTGTTTTTGCGTAATTTGATACCCCACCAGCGCGGCGTGGCTGCTTTGGTCCCGACTGGCGGCCTCTTCCTGAATTTGGGCGCGTTTCAGTTCGGCCCGGGCTTGTTCAATTTGCCCTTCGGCCTGTTTGATTTGGCCCTGCATTTCTTTGATGGCGGGCATTAACATTTGCGGGTCTGCCGGCAGGGGAAGTATGGCCTGCCACACCTGATAGGCGCTGTCCCGTTGCGCTTCGGCTTGCGACAGTTCCGCCTGGGCCACGGCCACTGCTTCAGGGCGAGGCTGGTCTTTGACGGCGGCCAGATTGGCTTTGGCCGTGGCGATACCGGCGTTCAGTTCCGCCAGTTGAGAATCGAGCGCGATGTGGTCCAGTTCAACCAGCGTCTCACCGGCAGCCACTTCCGAACCTTCGGCCACAGCGACAGCCGTCACCCGACCACCCATTTCGGCGGCAATGATGATGCTTTCGCCCTCAATAGTCCCGGAGCCGGCAATCGGCGCGCGGTCATCACCGGCGGCCTGCGCGGGTTGTTGCCCCAGGGTCAGGTACACTATCACAGCGGCAAAAACAAGGATTATGGTGATAAAGGTCAGTTTCTTCATTTGAATACCTCTGTTACTTTTCAAGCGCTTCGATAAAGTCAGCGTCGGCGGGCATACCCGGCTTCAATTTCCCGTCGGGATTGGGCAGGGTAATTTTTACGGCATAGACCAGATTAACCCGCTCATCTTTGGTTTGCACATTTTTGGGCGTAAATTCAGCTTCATCGTTGATGTAGGTGATAACGCCCTGAAAATTCCGGCCGGGGAAGGTGTCTACCTGCACATTGACCGTTTGCCCCAGTTGCAGCCGCCCGTAATCGGCATCGGGCACGTAAACGGTCAGGGTCACGTTGTTCAAATTAGCCACGGTCATCAGCGAGAAGCCGGGCAGGGCCACTTCGCCCACGTGCGCGGGCCGGTTCACCACAATCCCATCAATGGGGGCGGTCAGGATGAATTTTTCTCGTTGGGTGTTGAGCGTTTCCAGGCGCGTGTGGGCTTGCTCCAGATTGGCCTGCACCACTTCTATCCGGCTTTGGGGCACGGCCGCCTGGGCGTGAAGCAGATTGGCCTGCGCCACATCAATGGCGGCCAGCTTAACCTGATAGTTGGCTTTGGCTTGCACCACCTGCAAATTGCCTTGCAGGGGATTATCCTTCAATTCTTGCAGCGTAGCCAAAGAACCGAGGGCGCTTTGGCGGGCGGTTTTGGCACTCTCCAAATTAACGGAGGCCTGCCAAACATCCATCGTGGCTAAATTCCATTGGGCAGAGGCCGAATACTTTTCCCCGTCTTTGAAATCGAAATGGCCGCTCTGGTTGCCCATACCCGGAATGGTCACGCTCCAGTTAAAACCCTTTTGGGTGTAATCCCAAAATTCGGCGGCGATGCTTTCGCGCAGCATAACGGCGTTCTGGATGAGTTCCGCCTGCCTGATTTGCATATCGAGCAGGTTCAGCCGGCTGTAAATAGCGTCGATTTGGGCGTTCAGTTGCTGGGGGGTATCGCGTAGCAATTCTGCATCGGCGATAGCCTGTTCGGCGGCGTCGCGGTCCGCTTCGGTCACGACGATGGCCGCTTCGGCCACGGCAATCTGCTCGACGGGCGCGCCGGCTTTAATTTGGGCCAGTTGGGCTTCGGCCAAAGCAATTTGGGCCTGGGCCTGCTCTATTTGGGCATCCAGCAGGGCAGCATCCAGACGGACCACAGATTGCCCGGCTGAAACGGGGTCGCTCCGGTCTACGGCCAATTCCAGAATACGGCCTCCCACTTCGGCGGCAACGGCCACTTCGTCGGCCTCAATAAAACCGGAGGCGGTTAAGCGGGCGGCGGCCTCCGGGTCAACGCTCAGGCCAAAATCGGTCATGGCTTGCTGCCATGCCGCCGGATTGTTGGAAGAGTACCAGTATCCACCACCGCCAACTATGCCCAGAATAACAATAAAGATGAGTATCGGAAGAATTTTTTTCATGAATCATACCTCAATTGTCAAGAAAATAGCAAGCCATTTGCGTTGCATTCAGCCTATCACACACAAGTTTTTTTCGATAGCGTCGAATTACCGGAATCAAACAGGTAATTTTACGTACTTCGTCTATTTAACGCTGGCGATGAATACGTCTTCCAGCGAAGGCACAATGCTGTCAACAGTGTTCACCTGAATACCGGCGGCGGCCAGGGCCGCTTTTATAGCCGTCCGGTGCGCTTCGGCGGCGGTATCGGGCGGGGTGACGACGTGAATTTGCGCCCCGTACAGCGCCACTTCAGTGAATACAGCCATATCCCGCAAAACCCGGATGGCCCGGTTGGGATGGTTGCAATCAACCTCCAGCACATCACCCGGCATTTGATTGAGCTTCATTTCCTGCGGAGACCCCTGGGCCACAATTTTTCCACGCTGGATGAAGGCCAGGTTCTGGCAATGTTCGGCTTCGTCCATGTAGTGGGTGGTTACAAAAATGGTGGTCCCTTTTTCTGCCAGTTCGTACAGCAGATTCCAGAAAGCCCGGCGAGAAATGGGGTCTACCCCGGCGGTCGGTTCATCCAGAAAGAGCATGTCCGGCTCGTGGATAATAGCCGTGCCCAGGGCCAGCCGTTGCTTCCAGCCGCCGGACAGGTTGCGGGTCAATTCCCGCTCGCGGCCTTTCAGCCCGGCCATATTCAGAATGTAGGCTTTGCGCTCGCGCAGTTTTTGGCCGCGCACGCCGTAGGTTCCGCCGTAAAAGTTCAGGTTTTCGTTGACGGTCAGGTCGTTGTACAGGCTGAATTTCTGGCTCATGTAGCCGATGCGCCGCCGAATTTGGCTGATTTGCTGCACCACATCCAGCCCCAGCACCAGGGCGGTGCCGGCGGTAGGGCGCAGCAGGCCCAGCAGCATACGCATAGTGGTGGTTTTGCCGGCCCCGTTCGGCCCCAAAAACCCGAAGATTTGGCCCCGGGGAATGGAAAAGTTGACATGGTCGACGGCGGTAAAATCGCCGAATTTTTTGGTCAGGTTTTCGGTGATGACGGCGTGATGGTTGGATTTCATGGTCATAACTTATGCCTCGGTTGTTGCGGCCGGCGTTTTGGCCGCAGCCGGTTTCTCTTGCTCGCGGCGCACCAGCGAGATGAAGGCTTCTTCCATGCGGGGATAGGTGCGCCGAATATTTTGGGCCTCTACGCCAACCTGTCCCAGGGCGGCCAGAATGGCCGGCTGCTGCGTTTCCACATGGTCAACAAAAATGTGCAACAAATCGCCGAAGGTCTGCACCTCCAGCACGCCGGGCAAATCTACAATGGCGGCGCGGGCGTGGCGCAGCAGGCCAATGCCGCTTTTGGCCGCCGAAGCCGGACGCAGTTCCAGCAAATCGCCGGCCACGCGGCTTTTGATGTTCCGGGGAGTATCGCACTCTATCAGCCGCCCCTGATACATCAGGCCCACCCTGGAGCAGCGTTCAGCCTCGTCCATGTAGGGGGTGCTGACCAGAATGGTCACGCCCAGAATGTGCAAATCGGCCAGGATGTCCCAAAATTCGCGCCGGGAAACAGGGTCAACGCCGGTGGTCGGTTCATCCAGATAAAGGATGTCCGGCTGGTGGATGAGCGCGCAGGCCAGGGCCAGTTTCTTCTTCATACCGCCGGGCAGTTTTCCGGCCCGCCGGCCGGTAAATTCGGTCAGGCGAGCAAAATGGAGCAACTTTTTGACGCGCTCTTTGCGGGCTTTGCCCCGCACGGCAAAGATGTCGGCGAAGAAGGTCAGGTTTTCCAGCACGCTCAGGTCGCCGTACAGGTTAAACTGCTGGGCCATGTAGCCGATATGGTGTTTGATGGCCTCGCCCTGCTTTATCGTATCGTATCCGGCCACGGTGGCGGTGCCGGCGGTGGGGGTCATAATGGCGGCCAGGATGCGGATGGTGGTGGTTTTGCCCGCGCCGTCCGGCCCTACCAGGCCGAAGATTTCGCCGGGGGCAATATCCAGGGTCAGGTCATCGACGGCGGTAATGTTGCCGAATTTTTTGGTCAGTTGTTTCAGGCTAATGACAGGTTCGGTTATCATAGGTCTCTCAATCGTTATCAGTCCAGGCGGCGGCGAAAACGGGTGGCCGCCATCGTCATAATCACCACCCCAAAGGTAATGGTGGCGTAAACCTGCTCCTGCAAAATTTCAATACCCACCCCTTTCAGGATGATACCGCGCATAATTTCCAGGGCGTAGCGGGCCGGCACTATGTAGCTGAGTAATTGCAGCCAGCGGGGCATGGCCTCCAGCGGAAAGAAAAAGCCGCTCAGGAAGATGGTGGGCAACATAGTGCCCATCGTCATCAACAGGGCCTCTTGCTGGGTGCCGGCGATGCTGGAAATGAAGATGCCGATGCCCAGGGCGGTTATCAAAAACAGGGCCGAAAGCCCCAGCAGCAACGAGATACTGCCGTTGATGGGTACGCCAAACCAGAAAACGCCAATAGCCAGCACTTCCAGCACGTCGAAGAAGGCGATGAAAATGTAGGGCACCACTTTGGCCAGCACCAGTTCGATGGGCTGAATGGGGGTGACGATGATTTGTTCGATGGTGCCGGTTTCCCTTTCCTTGACGATGGACGAGGCGGTGAACAGGGCGGTGAACAGGTACAAAATCAGCACCATCAAGCCGGGGATGATGAAGTGCGAGCTTTCCATATTGGGGTTGTACCACACCCGGGGGCGCACATCGATGGTCAGCAGTTTGTCGGGGGTAACGCCCATGCGCTCCTGCAAGATTTTGACGGACTGCGATTGGCCCACCGATTGCGAGGCGGCGAAAACGGTGCCGGCTACCTGCGGGTCAGAGCCGTCAATGAAGAAGGCGACGTCAACTTGCCGCCCGGCGGCCACATCCCGGCCATAGCCGCCGGGGATGATGAACCCGGCCCGGGCGTCGCCCCGGTCAATCTGGTACCGGATCGCTTCTTCGGTATCCACGTAATCGATGATGGTGAAGTAGTTTGAGGCGGCGTAGGCGGCAATAAGTTGCCGGCTTTGCGGCGATTTATCAGCGTCGAGAACCACGGTGCTGAGGTGTTCAATATCGGTGGTGGCGGCGTAGCCCAGCAGGGTCAATTGCACCAGCGGCAAGATAAACATAATGGCCAGACTGCGCGGGTCTCTGAAAATATGGATAAATTCCTTGCGAATCAGGCTGATAATTCGATAGATCATTGTGCCGTTTCCTCACTATCCGCCTGCATAGAGGCCAAAGCCGCCCGGACAAAGGTGGTGGCGCCCTCTACAAAGGCACTCCGGTTTTCGATGGCGAAGTCGTCGCCCAACATGGTCAAAAAAAGCGAGCCGAAGATAATGGCGAAGACGATACGGGTGGCAATCCGGGAATCCAGCGTGCGGATGGCATTTTGCTGAACGTAATGCTCCAGCATTTGCTCAACCAGCCGCATGTTGGGTTTAAGCATTTCGTCGTAAAATTTGGCCCGTAATTCAGACTGGGCAATGACCTGCGGGAAGATGGCCCGCGCATACGACAAATTTTCGGACATCAGCCCCAGGCGATTATGCAAAACCATGCTCAAAATATCTTCGACGGAACGGTGAGTCGCCATTTCCTGAACGGTTGTCATCAGCGGGGCCAATTCGGCTATCTGAATGACCATCGCCACCATCAAATCCTGTTTGTTTTTGAAGTAGTTGTAGATGGTGCCGTCGGCTATCCCGGCCCGCCGGGCAATATCCTTGATGGTGGTTTTGTGGAATCCTTTTTCGGAAAACTGAATGACGGCGGCTTCCAGAATTTGCCGGCGGCGCGCCTGCACAACTGCATCTTTAACGGGGTCGGTGGGTGACATCATTTCCTCCTGAGCTATGATTGAGCAATCATTCAAATGACTGAATACTCATTCAATTCCATTATAAGGCCATCACCCGGATATGTCAAGGGGGGTATTGAATTTTTAAGGTACTATCAACCCCCTCCCAGCCTCCCCCTTTTAAGGGGGAGGAGGAAGTCTTCCCTCCCTCAGAGGGAGGGGCAGGGGGAGGGCAAACGCCGTCAATCCCAATGCTGGCGGCCCAAAATCCAGACCCCCAGGGGAATGACCACTGCGCCGATGGCCAGACCGGCCAGTAATTCGGGCATAATTACGGTCAGGCCCACGCCCTTCAGCAAAATGGCCCGAAAAATAATCATCCAGTGGTAAATGGGGAAAATATTGGCCGCGCTTTGCAGCGCCGGCGGCATATTTTCGACCGGCACGCCGTAGCCGGAAAAGAAAAACTCGGTCATAACCCACATCATGGCCCCCAGCATGGCCTGCACCTGATTTTTGGACCAGGCTGAAATCATCAGGCCGATGCTCAGTTCCACGAACAGAAAGATTGAAGCCGCCCCCAGCAAGAGCGTCCACGAGCCGCGCATGGGCACGCCGAAGCCGTACATAGCCACCAGCAGCATCAAGATGAAGGAAATGTAGCTCAACAGAATGGCCGGGATGGATTTGGCCACAATCAGCTCGAAGCGCGTGACCGGGGCCACCATCAATTGCTCCAGCGTGCCCAGTTCGCGCTCACGGGAAATGGCAATAGAGGCCACCATCAGGGCGATGGCGAACAGAATCAGCCCCAGTTCCGAGGGGACGGTGTAGACAGATTTTTTAAGTTCCTCGTTGAAGCGCACGCGCAAGCGGGGCAAAACCAGGGCCAGGGCGCCGGCTTCTTCGCCGATCCAGCCGGCCAGCACGCGCTGGTTTTCGGCGGCGACCATACCCTGCATGGAAGCCAGGGCCGTGCCCGCCGCCATCGGGTCGGCGCCGTCAAGGATGAAGGACAGGCTGGGCGTTTCGCCGATGGGCCGGCTGAGTTGTTCGCCATAATGGGCGGGGATAATCAAGGCCCCTACCACGCTGCCGCGTTCTACCAGCAGGTTCACGGCATTCACATCATCCAGAAAGTATTTAAAATCGAAGGTTTTGGTGGTGTGTAATTTTGCCAGCAGGGTGCGACTGGCCGGGCTGCGGTCCAGGTCTACCACGGCGGTGGGCAGGTGTTCGATGGGGGCGGAGGTTGACCAGGCCACCAGCGACATTTCGCTGAGCGGGCCGAACAGGATGAGAAGTATCAGGGCCGGTACCCGGAAAATCTGGATCATTTCTTTGACGACCAACACCCAAATTCGATGTAACATTACGTTGTTATCCGATCTTCTTTTTGAAAAACAGAATCGCCAGCAGGGTGACTACGACGCCCGTGCCCAGCAAGGTTACGGCGGGCAGCCATAGCGCGTCAAGCCCCTGCCCCTTCACCATCAAGCCGCGAATAATGCCCACAAACGGGGTTGAGGGGATGAACGAGGCTTCCATCTTGACCAAATCGGGAAAGGCCGCCACCGGAAAGAAGATGCCGCTCAGGAAGAAGCTGGGGAACACAAAAAACAAAAATCCAATCAGCGAAGCCGCCGCCTGCGAGCTTAAAAATGTGCCGATGAGCAAGGCCATGCTGAACGTGGCCAGGAAAAAATCGGCGGCCAGCAGCAAATAAAGCCAGAAACTACCCCGAAACGGGGCGTTAAAGAGCAGGACGGCGGCGTAAGCGCACAAAGCAGCGCTGACCAGGCCGGTGATGATATAGGGAATAATTTTGCCCACCAGCAGTTCGGCCCGGCTTAAGGGCGTGGCGAAGATGCCTTCCAGCGTGCCCAACTCTTTTTCCCTGACCAGCGCCCCCATCACGGCCACGGCCGGCAGGTTTAACACCAGGGCAAGCAGGGCGGGAATGATGCCGGTTTGGTTGTTGAGGGTGGGATTAAACAAGGTACGCACCCGCAGGTCGATGGGGGTTTTCAGCAGGGTCAGTTGGCCGCCCACCGGCCGGCGGCTGAAAATCCGGTACGCTATCCGGTAACTCCACACCTGGCTGCGGCTGAGAATATGTGTGATGGCAAATTCGGCGGTGGTGGG
>JAJRUC010000132.1 GCA_024278015.1 Chloroflexota bacterium | reverse complement strand
CCGGCACCGCCAAATTAAACGTGCCGGCGGGCAGATTTTCGAAGATGAAGCTGCCGTCCGGGGCGGTTCGGGTTTGCAATTTGCCCGTTGGCGACTGGAGTTCTACGCTGCGCCCGCTGAGCCGATGCCCGCTTTGGTCAACCACCACGCCTTTCAGGATGCTCCGGGCCGGCGGGGCGGTCATATCGCTTGACAGCGAGAAATCGAGCCGGACGGTGGTTTGGCCGTCCATTTGCACCTTGAAGGTTTGCCCCCGAAAAGAGAGGGTGTACAGGCCGGGGGTGGGGGCCATCGCCTCGAAGCCTCCCTTGCCGAATTCCAGCTTGGTGCCGCTGCGGGCGGTGAAGGTTTGGCCGGTGGGCGGTTGCACGGTGATGGGAATGTCCGGTTTATCGGCCAGATTGCCGACAATGACCGGGAAGCCGGGAGCGCGTTTGATTTTGACAGACCAGTTTTCGGTTGCAGCCATTATTTCCTCCGCATGATTGCTATAGGCTTGCTCATCGAACTGCCACGAAGCCAGGGGGGCGTTTTGATAATAGTGGGCCAGAATTTTATCGAAGGTCAGGCCCATTTGGGCCAGGGCGTTGGCCCCGTACTGGCACAGGCCCACCCCGTGGCCGTTTTTGGGGCCGGGGGCCGGGCAGGGCACGCCGCGCAAATAGGGCGTCGGGTCGGCGGGCGAACCATCCGGTTTTTTGAACACGTCTTCGCTGTTGAAGGTGTGCCCGCCGCAATTGGCCGAATAGACGGCGTCGATGGGTTGTTTGTTGTAGGTCAGCACCAGCCCCTGCGTGGCTAAAACGGCGGCGTCGGTGGCGGGGTGAACCTTGTCGCTGCGATAGTTTTGGTGAACGTCGGGGTTGGCCCGGATATCGAAGGCCCGGCCCACGTAGCGCGCCCGCCGGATGGCGTTGGCGGCGTAAGAGCGGGCGGCCACGGTTTGCGCTTTCAACGCTTCGGCGCGCCACGAGGCCGGCACCTCTGCCGGAACGACGGCCCGCAGGTAGGTTTCCAGGGTCATCGTTTCAATGCGGCCGTCGTTGAACAGCACCCGGACGGACGGCCCGCCGAACCGCGCATCGGCGGGAGATTGGCCGGAGGGCGTGGCCGGCGCGGCGGGCACGCCCGGAACGTCCGTTATTGCCCCGGCGGCGGGGATAATGTCCGGCTGTTCCGCCAGTCGACGGGTGAAATCCGCCAGATTGGGGATGTACTGCGTCCATACGTTAAAAATATTGCCGGGGCTGAAGGCGGGGTCTTCCCAAATAAAGAAGGTCAGGGCCGGCACGCGCGGGTCTTGCAGGGCTTGTTGGCCAAAATAGATGATTTGCTCAAAAAAGTCGGGGTCGTAGGCAGCGTAATTGGCCGCTTCATCGATGATGATTTTGGCGCGAAGGTTGTAGCGGGTTTGGCACATAGCCAGCAGCCGCCGCCAGCGAAAGGCGTACCAGCTTGCGGTTTGGGGGTCTTGCAGGCGGGTTTTGTCCGAGCCGTTGATGTCGCCCCAACGGGCGTGGTAGGCCAGGGTGTTGTCAAAGTAGGTGCGGATGGCTTCGGCCAGAAAGTCGTAGGCGGCAAAGCCTTCGGTGATGCGGCCCCGGTCATCGGGCGCGCCGTCATCGTGGCGGCCCGGCGAGAAGGGGGGCGTAACCAGCCTCATATCCGGGGCCAGATTTTTGATGAGTTGGGCCGTGCGGCTAATCCACCCGCCCACCCTTTTCAGAAATTGTTCGGTTTCGTACAGAGGTTGATTACCCTGGTCGGAGTCGCCGTTTTCATAGTACAGATTCATTTCGTTGGCGAAAATGATGTATGGATTCAGGGGGCGCAGTTCGTTCCAGCGGCCGGCGATGGTTTTGGCGTATTGCACTGCTGTTTGTTCCGGGTTGGTATACCAGTTTTGAGGGTGCGGAAAACGGACGATGATGGTCGCCTGGGGGTTTTGCGCCTTGTATTCAAAGACATGGTTTTGGCGCAGATATTGATAGTAACACGTTATGGCTCCCGGCCGCCAACCGAGCATTAAATTCACATCGGTGGGGGTGCCGGGGGGGGCCACAATGCCGGGCCGTCGCATGAAACCTCCTGAGGGCGCGCGTCCTTATGTAAATATTATAACCGATTTTCAATTTGTGGTAAAATGGTTTTATCATACACTGAAAGGAGAGGTGGAAATATGGAACAGTATCGGGTTAAACCGGGGCAGCAAATTAAACTGGGTGAGTGGAATCCTGCCGATAAAAGCGGCCTGCCCGCAGGAAAGAAGGCCGGCGGAAAACAACTTCGGGCGCTGAACGGGCAACTGGAAGCGTTGCAGGAACGGCTGTACGCCGAAGGCAAACACAAAATTCTGATTGTGTTGCAGGCTATGGATGCCGGGGGCAAAGACGGCACGGTGCGGCACGTGTTTGAGGGGGTCAACCCGCAGGGGGTTTCGGTGGTCAGCTTCAAGAAACCGAGCGCTCTGGAACTGGCTCATGATTATCTGTGGCGCGTGCATCAACATGCGCCGGGCAAGGGGCAAATTACCATCTTCAACCGCAGCCATTACGAAGATGTGCTGGTGGTGCGGGTCAACAATCTGGCCCCGGAAGGGGTGTGGTCGAAGCGGTTTGAACACATCGTCGCCTTTGAAAAAATGCTGGCCGACGAAGGCACAACCATCCTCAAATTCTTTTTGCACCTCAGCCCGGACGAACAGAAAGCCCGCCTGCAAGCCCGGCTGGATGAACCGCAAAAGCACTGGAAGTTCAACCCGGCAGACCTGGAACAGCGAAAACTGTGGCCGGAATACATGAAAGCCTACGAGGATGTTCTTTCAAAAACCAGCACGGAGTGGGCGCCCTGGTACATTGTGCCCGCCAACCGAAAATGGTATCGTAACCTGGTCATTGGCCGGGTAATTGTGGAGACATTGCAGGGGTTGAACAGCCAGTACCCCCAACCCGATTTCGACCCGGCGGCCGTCACCATCGAATAAAAAACGCGCCCGCTTTCTACCAGGTGGACGCGCTGTGCCCGAAAGCGGAGGCTTGGTGCAGAACCAACCGGGATATTCGTTTGAGGGAGACAACCCGAAATGTCGTAGGGGCACGTTGCAGCGTGCCCCTACGGTGAGCGCATCGACATATTTTAACCACACAAAAATGATTGTTGATTTTGCATTAGGCAACGACCGGTTTTTCCGGGATGACAATCCACATAATCAGGTAAATCAAAAATCCCGGTCCGCCGGCCAACGCCAAAAACACAAACAACAGGCGCACGAGGGTGGGGTCAATGCTGAAGTAGTCGGCCAGGCCGGCGCACACCCCGCCAATCATTTGGTCATCGGTAGAACGGTACAAACGTTTTATGTCGCTGGACATTGCTGTCTCCTTTGTCTATTGGCTAACCGGCTGTTTGCGGCCGGTATCTCTTTCAATTTATTAATTAATACGCAAAATCATTGAATTTGTTGCATGACTTTTCAATTAACCGAAACAACACTCCGGTTTTTGCTATCTGAGCGGGGGCGGGGCCGGCTTTCTCTCGCCGCCGACCTGCCGCTGTCTCCTGCCTCCTTGCCGGGCGATGTGCAAGCCTTGCGCCGTCATCTTTCGGCTGACGAGGCGGCGGCAGTGATTGAGCAGGTTTTGCTGCGCCGTCGGGGGGCGCAAAAATTCAGGCAGGCCGCCCGGATGCTCTTTGCGCGAGACGCGCTGGAGCAGGCCACACCCTGGCCGGTGGCCCGGCATCGGGCGGCCCGCTATGCGGGCTTTGGCTGCGTGGCAGATTTGGGCTGCGGGCTGGGCGGCGATTTGCTGGAACTGGCCCAAACGGCGGGCGCGGTTTGGGCCGTCGACCTGAATCCGCTGCGTTTGGCGCTGGCCCGGCACAACGCGGCGGTGTGCGGCCTGGAATCCGGGGCGCGTTTTGCGCAAGCCGATGCCCTGCGCTTGCCGTTTGCGGGCGGCCGTATCAAGGCCCTGTTTGCCGACCCCGCCCGCCGGACAGCGGCGGGCAGGCGCACGTTTTCTCCGTATGATTATCAGCCGCCGTTGTTCAAATTACTGGCTTGTTTTTCCGGCTTGCCGATGGGCGTAAAAGTGGGGCCGGGCCTTGATTTTAAGGCCATCCCCCAGGCCGCCGAGGTGGAGGTTGTTTCGCTGGGGGGGGCGGTGAAAGAAGCGGTGCTGTGGAGCAACGGCCTGTCCACGCCGGGGGTGCGGCGGCGGGCCACCCTGCTGCCCCACGGCCTTTCCCTGACCGATGCTGAAAGCGATGACTGCCCCCTTGCTCCATTGACTGATTTCATCTTCGAGCCGGACGGGGCTGTTATTCGGGCCGGGCTGGTGGCCCAGCTTGGGGCGCGGTTGGGGCTGCATCGGCTGGATGAGCGGTTGGCCTATTTAAGCGGGCCGGCAATTGACCCCACGCCCTGGGGGCGGGGCTACCACATTCTGGCCCGCCTGCCGTTAAGGCTCAAGCGCATCAATCGGTATTTAAAAGAGAATCACATTAGCCGGGTGAATGTTAAACAACGGGGCGCGGGCCTAAAGCCGGAAGTTTTTCATCGAAAACTGAAGCCGGCCAAAACGGGCCTTGAAAGGACGTTGATTCTGTTGAAAATTCAGGATGATCATCTGGCTTTGCTGTGCGAGCCTGTGGGGGAACGGGAGAACATCGGTTAGGTGGCGATTGGAGATTCGGTGACAAGAATTTCCAATCGCCAATGCAAAAACAAGTAGGGGCACGTTGCAATATGCCCCTACGTCAGGTTGTGTTGACGGTTCATTTCGCCAATTGCTAATCAACCATCTACGGCGACACAATGTCCGGGCGGCGCTGCCAGTCGATGGTGGTAATTTGCACGCTGGCGAATGAGTCGCACACGTCTTTTGAATCGGTGGCAAATTCGTAGCGGTTTACGGCCGGTTGGCCGTTTTCCAACGGAACGACAAACCAGGTGTGCGCGTTTTTATCGGGCGCGCCGAAATCCCACACATAGCGGCCGTTGGCATCAGACGGGCTGGTGTTGAACACGCTGCCCGCCACGCCAACTTCGCCTACCTGCATGGTTACGCCAGCCAGAGGGAGTCCTTTGGCATCCCTGACAATGCCCAAAATTCGCACCACAGAGCAATTGTTTTCCGTTTCTATCCGACCGACGGTGTAAAGGGGGGGCGGGGTAGCCGTGGGGGGCGTGGTGGGCGTGGGCGGCAGCGGGGTATCGGTGGGCGTAGGTGTTTTGGTGGGGAAGGGGGTGCTGGTGGGCGTGGGCGAACTGGTGGGCGTGGGGGTGCGGGTTTCGGTGGGGGTGGGGGTTTGCGTTGGCACCGGCGTATTGGTGGGCGTCCAGGTGGGGCCAAAGACAGAGGTAGCGGTTGCGGTGCTGATGTTGTTCACCTGCGCCGGGGGCTGCAAGGCCGCTATGGCCGCTTCGGCCCGGGCGGTGGCGTAACTGGGGCGATACGGGTTAAACGGTATTTCCGGCACAATAAAAATGGCGGCGTAACACAGGAAGGTGAGCATTGTTAACCCAACGACCAGTATCAGAAAGATGGTTGCTGTTTTGTTAGACATCCCGCGCATAGGGGTTGCCTCCTTACCCTTGCTAAGGCACAACAGCCGTCTGAAGGAGTTGTGCCATCGTTACTGGTTTAGAATATCTTCATCGCTGATGAGGGTAAAATATTCCACGCCATCAACGGTTAAATAACTCGCTCTCAGGTCTGTGCCGGGCTGTGTTTCGGCCAGACGGGCGGTGATATTCAGTAATTGCGTTTTTAATTGCGCCCGTTGGTAATTGGGATATTGCCCCAATTGCCCGGCCAACAGTTGTCGCCGCAGCGATTCTTCGGTGGCCCGGTCTATCTGCGCTGCATCGGGCATCGCCACAATGAGGTCGCTGTACAGCCGATACAGTTCTTCGTAGCCGGCCGTCAGGTCAGACCGAATTTGTTCCGCCTGCTGTTCCCATTCCGGGACCAGACTCAAGCCAAAACCCAGTTTGGCAATTCGATACCTGGTGCTTTGCCAGTTAATTTTGGCCTGCACCAGGTTCACTTTGCCGGAAAGTTGCGGTTCGGCGGCCAGTGCTTCGTTAAAGAATGCGGTTTTGGCCTGGTCTTCTGCCAGCAGGGCCGCCCGAAGCGCGGCCAGATTTTCCGGTTTGACCACGCCGCCCAATTCAACCAGATTTTTTATTACGATTTGCGCCGCTTGCCAGCGATTCGCTTCCGCTTCCTGCACGGTTGCGGGCAAGGCCACGGTTTTGCCGAGCGGCAAAACCAGCGGGTCTTCCGGCAAAGATTGCAGGCTGGCCGTATTTAAACTTTGGTCCAGCGCTTGTCTGGCCTGCTCATTAAGCTGAATATTCAAATAGGCTTGATGCAACTGCTCAAAAATCGAGCGTCGGTGCGCTGCCTGCAAATAATTGCTTTTGGTGGTGACCAGGTAGGCTTGGTCAAGATAAATTTTTGCCAAAACAGGGTCGTCCAGCCCGGTCAACCCGATGCCCGTCTGCAAAAACAGGTCGGCTCGCAGCGTGTCCGATAAATCCGGGCTGAGCGTAGCCAGCGTCCCGACCATTTTGTAGCACAATTTGGCCCGAACCAGGTCATCTTTTTGCTGAAACTTGTCGGCCAGCAACAGCAGTGTTCCGGCCGTATCCCGGCCACTGACCGCCGGACTATACACAATGGCCGCCAGCGCGGTGCCGGGTCTTGATTTTTCGATGGCCTGGTCAATTACATCAAGGGGGGCAATGCCCCCCAACTGGGCAATGGCCAGGGCCGGGTCTACCTGGTCCGGTGAAACAGCGGCAATCGGGTTTTCTATCACTTCCGCCGGCTTCGGCGCTTCCGGTTGGGTGTAAAAACTGAAAAGGGTTAAAATAGCTATCAAAATAACAATAACCAGCGTGCTTAAAACAGCAATAACGCCAAATTTGGATGGCGATGACTTTCGCATAGAATTAGCTCCGAAATTAACAATTCCAGGACTTACGCAGTTGCGGTAAATCACGGTGTTTTACCCCCTCCCCGCTTCGCGTCCCCCGCTGTCGGGGGAGGAGCTAATTCCCCCCGCTTGAGGGGGGACTGAGGGGGGTAAAATGTTGCAACTGCGTAAGTCCTAAATTCAAAAGATGGCAGTCAGTATATCATTGAGGGGAAGGCTCTACAAATTGCCTCAATTGATAAACCATTCTACCTGCGCCGCTGCGCGTTTTTGAGCCAACCATTCATTAAAGGCGATATTCTGTAAAATACGTCGATATTCCGGCGTTAGCGGATGATTCATCTCCCTTCGTTCTACTTTGATGATGTGATACCCCATGTCGCTGTTCAGCACAGAGCTTGTCTCTCCGGCGGCCAGCGAAAAGGCCACCGCCTCTACGCTGGGCGGCAACACCTGGACGTTCCGTGGAAACCAGCCCAAATCACCGCTGTTTTGGCGAGTGGCCGCGTCTTGCGAATATTGTTGGGCCAATTCGGCAAAAGAAGCGCCATTTTGCAACTGAGTCAGCACATCCTGAGCCACCGCCGGGTCGGCCACCAGAATGTGGCGGACGTGAACCTGCTCGGCGGTGGTGGGCGCTTCGGCGGAAACGGCTTCAAAAACGGCGGCGGCCACCATCTGCGCCCGGAGCGTTTGTTGTAAATCGGCTTCGGTAAAGTTGTTCAGCTTGAGCCATTCGGCGAATCCGGCCTCTGTTTGGCTTTGCTTCATATCCGCAATGGCCCGGTCTGTTTCCATTTCAGAAACAATCAGCCCGCGCTTTTCCGCTTCCTGGCTGATGATAACCTGCTCTACAAACCCGTCCAGCACTTGCTGTTTAATTTGGGCCAGTTCTGCCCCGGATACTTGCGCCTGCGCCCCATTCAAGGCGCTGACCTTGACCTGCTGAAATTGACTCACCCGATTCTCAAAAACGGCCAGCGAAATCGTTTCGCCGTTGACGCGCATCGCTGCCGGCGCTTCAGTGGGCGCGGGCTGGGGTTGTCCGGCGCCGGGCGCGTCGCTTGCGGGGGCAGCGGGCGGCTTCGGACGGCAGCCGACCACCATCCCCAGCGTAATGATTACGGTTAGCAATACCCATATCCGGCGCATAAAAGGTTTGTCCTTCATCCAAAACAAGTTACCATAACAGGCCTTACTATTATACACAACATGTAGACATAATGCAACAGCCATGAAGTACAATCGCATCTTTTTGATAAAACCATCTTGATGTATACTACGATAATCATTGCCATACGACATTGAGCAATTGCAATACCTGTTGACAAGTGGATTAATTTTGTGGATAACCCCAAAATTATCGTGGAAAACCAAATATTTATGGGGATAAGTTTTGAATAATCAGGACTTACGCCGTTGCGGTAAACCATGGTGTTCTACCCCCTCCCCCGATGTCGGGGGAGGAGCTAATTCCCCCCGCTTGAGGGCGCGAAGCGGTTTCTTCATTCAGGGACCGAGGGGGGTAAAATGCCGCAACTGCGTCAGTCCTGATAATAAAGGGGTAGTGGCTAGAATTGACTGATGGACGAAAACCCCCTCCCCGTCCCTCCCCCCTTTAGGGGGAGGGAGCAAAATTGTCTTTCCCCTTTAGGGAGAGGGGGAAAGACAATTTGTCCCAGCAGTCAAAAATTACCACCACCAATAAAGGAATAACCTGGGCTTATGAAACTACCACGAACAAGCGGTATTCTTTTGCACCCCAGCTCGTTGCCGGGGCCGCACGGCATTGGCGAACTGGGGGCGACGGCCCGGCAATTTGTCGATTTTTTGGCCGAAGCCAAACAATCGCTGTGGCAAATTTTGCCCCTCGGCCCCACCGGCTACGGCGATTCACCATACGCTTCTTTTTCTTCGTTTGCGGGCAACCCGTTGCTCATTGCTCTGGATGCGCTGGTTGAACAGCAGCTTCTGGAGGCGGCAGACCTGGCCGACGCGCCCGCCGCTTCACCCGACGCCGTTGATTTTGGCCCGCTCATCCAATGGAAGATGCCCCTTTTGCACCGGGCCGCTCGCCGTTTTCTGGCCGATGCGGGCCGGCTTCAGGCCGAATTTGACCGGTTCTGCGCCGCCGAAGCGTATTGGCTGGATGATTTTTCCCTGTTTATGGCCGTCAAAGCGGTTTTCGACGAAAGAGCGCGGGCCGAAGGCGTGTTCGGGGCAATGTGGAGCAACTATTGGGAGGCAGACATTGCCCTGCGCCGGCCCAAAGCGATGGCCCGTTGGCAAAAATCGCAAGCCGAAGAAATTGCCATCCAAAAGGCGCTGCAATTTTTCTTCTTCCGGCAATGGAATCATTTGCACGCTTACGCAAATGAGCGCGGCATAAAAATTATCGGCGATATTCCCATTTTTGTGGCCCCGGACAGCGCCGACGTGTGGGCCAATCGGGACCTGTTCTTTTTGGATGACGCCGGCCGGCCCACGGTTGTGGCCGGCGTCCCCCCCGATTATTTCAGCCCGACCGGCCAGCTTTGGGGCAATCCCCTTTATAATTGGCCCAAAATGAAAAGCCGGGGGTATCGCTGGTGGATTACCCGTTTGAAAGCCACCCTGAAAATGGTGGATATTGTGCGCATCGACCATTTTCGCGGCTTTGTCAGCTATTGGGAAATCCCCGCCGGCGAAGAGACAGCCATCAGCGGGCAGTGGATTTACGGGCCGGGCGCGGATTTTTTCCACGCCATCGAAGCGGCCCTGGGCCGGGAACTGCCCATCATTGCCGAAGATTTGGGCGTAATTACGCAGGAAGTGACCGACTTGCGGGAACAATTCGGCTTTCCCGGTATGAAAATCCTGCAATTTGCCTTTGACGCCGGTGAAGCCGGGGCGGCAGGGGCCACCAACGCCTTTTTGCCCCACAACTATAATTCGCAGGCGGTGGTGTACCCCGGCACCCACGATAATGATACCCTCAAAGGCTGGTACGAAAGCCGTTCCGGGCCGGAAAGGGATTTGGTGCGCCGCTATCTGGGCCGCCCGGACCGCGATATTGTGTGGGAGTTTATTCGGCTGGCAATGGCTTCTGTGGCCGGATTTGCGGTTTGTCCTTTTCAGGATGCGCTGACTTTGGGCAGCGACGCCCGCATGAACACTCCCAACACCCTGGGCCGCAACTGGCAATGGCGGTTTCGGCCCGAAGCGATGAACGCGGACGTGGCCGTCCGGCTGCGGGACATGGTTGACCTGTACGCCAGAGACCCTGATTTGTGGGAAAATCGGCCCGTTTTTGCGGAAGCGGATTTGCGAAAACAACAATCGCCTGCCGCAGGCGGGCAGGAGGCTAACCATGACGCTTGACATTCGCCCGGTCATCACCATTGAAGACTGCCGCCACATTGAAGACATTCAGTTGGAAACCTGGCATACGCCTCCGCTTGACGTGGTTCCCGACCACATGATTTTGACCTTTGCCAAAAACGGGGGCGTGGTTTTGCTCGCTTTGCTGGATGAGCGTCCGGTGGGTTTTGTGATGGGCTTTCAGGGCCAAACCGCCGCCGGCCGGCGCAAGCACTGCTCGCATCAGGCCGGGGTGCGGCCCGGCCTGCAAAGCCGGGGCATCGGCCACAGGCTTAAACTGGCCCAGCGAGAGGCCGTGCTGGCCCAGGGCATCACCCTGATGACCTGGACTTTCGACCCGATGCTCAGCCGCAATGCCTACCTGAATATCGGCAAACTGGGCGCGGTCAGCAACACGTACTATCGAAAATTATACGGCGATATGCGCGGCGGCATCAATCAAATGCTGGATAGCGACCGTCTGGAAGTGGCCTGGCATTTAACCGCCCCGGTGGTGTCGGCCCGGCTTGCCGGCGAACACACCCCGCCCGCCCTGCAACCGGACCGGGTGCTGAACCCGGCCCGCGATGAGACCGGGCCGCCGGATTCGACTAAATCGCCAACCGAAGCGGTTCACTTTGTGCAAATTCCGGCGGATATTGACGCTCTCAAGCAAGCCGATATAGCGCGGGCGCGAGCCTGGCAGGCCGTTATTCGCCACGCGCTGGAGACCGCCTTCGCCCAAAATTACAGCATCACCGATTTTATTCACAGAACCGGAGAGCCGTACAGCTATTATGTGTTGACCCGGCCGCAGGGAGGATAATCTGTGTCTGCAATTTGCGTTTTTTGCTCGTCCAGCGATGCGTTGGCCCCGGAATATTTTCGGGCAGCCGAAACATTGGGCCAATTGCTGGCCGAAAAAGGGCACACGCTGGTGTACGGCGGCTCAAAGGTGGGGCTGATGGGGGCGCTGGCCCACTCAATGTACCGGCGCGGGGGCCGGGTGGTGGGCATTAGCCTGGAGCCGCTGAAGGCCGTGGAAATTATCGACGACGTGGCCGCTGAACTGGTTGTGACCCAAACCATGGCCCGGCGCAAAGCGGAGATGGCCCGCCGCAGCGACGCCTTCATTGCCCTGCCCGGCGGCTTCGGCACATTGGACGAAATGATAGAAATGCTGACCATGAAACAACTGCATTTTCACCAAAAGCCGCTGGTTTTCATCAACACCCGCAATTTCTT
>JAJRUC010000131.1 GCA_024278015.1 Chloroflexota bacterium | reverse complement strand
CTTTTTGCGGTAGGTTTTTACTAAATTTTGGGTAAGGGACAGTTATGAATCAACTCGGTTTTCCTTTGATTTCTACCATGTTAATTGCGCCGTTGCTGGGGGCGTTGCTGGTGCTGTTTATCCCGGACCGCAACGTCAAGGCCATAAAAACCACGGCTTTTGTAACCACCCTGCTGGTATTGGGGTTGTCGTTGCTGCTGTATTTTAACTTCGTCTCCGGCGAAGCAGGCTTTCAGTTTGAAGAAACCGTCCCGTGGATTCCCGGCCTGGGCATCGCCTATCACGTAGGCATTGATGGCTTGAGCCTGTTCATCGTCTTGCTGACCACCCTGCTTTCGACCATTGCCGTTCTCAGCTCATGGACGGCTATCACTGAGCGGGTGAAGGGCTACATGGTAATGATGCTGGTCATGGAAACGGCCATGATTGGCGTTTTCGTCTCGCTGGATTTGTTCCTTTTTTACGTTTTTTGGGAAGCCAGTTTAATTCCGATGGCCTTGCTCATCGGTCAATGGGGGGGCGCCAATCGGGTTTACGCCGCCGTCAAGTTTACCGTCTACACCTTTGTGGGCAGCGCGTTGATGCTGGTGGCTGCCATAGTGATTTACCTGCAAGCCGGAACCAGCGACCTGCCGACCTTGCTCACTTCGTTGAGTTTGCCGGCCAATGTGCAAATCTGGCTTTTCTTCGCCTTTGCCCTGGCCTTTGCCATTAAAGTGCCCCTTTTCCCTTTTCACACCTGGTTGCCCGCCGCCCACGTGCAAGCGCCCACCGCCGGCTCTATTTTGCTGGCCGGGGTATTGCTTAAAATGGGAGCTTATGGTTATTTGCGCTTTGCCAACCCCCTTTTCCCGGCAGGGGTGGCCTACTGGGCGCCCCTCCTTTCGATATTGGCTGTTGTGGGCATTATTTACGCCGCGCTGGTGGCGTTGGTTCAGGAAGATATTAAAAGCCTGGTGGCGTATTCGTCTGTGGCGCACATGGGGTACATTATGCTGGGCATTTTTAACGGCGGATTGCTGGGAACCAGCGGCGCAATCTTGCAAATGGTCAACCACGGCTTAAGTACCGGGGCCTTGTTTATGTTGATTGGCGTTATTTACGAGCGCCGTCACACCCGGTTGATGAAAGATTACGGCGGCATCTTCGCCAAAGTGCCGGTCTTTGGAACGTTTTTCCTCATTGCGGTCTTTGCCGGCGTCGGTTTGCCGGGGCTTAACGGCTTTGTGGGCGAATTTACCATCCTGCTGGGGACATTCACCACCGCGCCCGTCCTGGCCGTTTTGGGGACATTCGGCATTATTTTGGCGGCCTGGTACCTGTTGACGGCGGTGCGCAAGGTGCTGTTTGGGCCGTTGAATCAGGCCAACGCCCACCTGACCGATATGAATGTCAGGGAAATTCTGGCCGCCTTCCCGCTGGTAGTGTTCTTCTTTGTGCTGGGCCTGTTCCCCAATCTGGTCTTCGACAAAGTGAACCCCACCGCAGAAATTCTGGCCGCTCGCCCCTCCGGCGCTCAAACAGCGCTGGTGATTTCAAGATAGAGCGAATTTCTGGATTTGCGCATTTCCCCCTCTCCCTGACCCTCCCCCAAAGGAGAGGGAATATTTCCCCCGCCATGAGGGAGGATTAAGGGGGGAGGATAATCACAATATCAAATTATCGACTCAGAAAGACAGACAGTTTTCGTTAATTAAACTTGCAAAAAATGGAATGACCTTATGGCAGCAATTGAAATCCCCCCCCTGAATTTTGCGGCGCTTTTGCCTTTGTTAATTGTGGTTTTCACCGGCCTGGCCGTGCTGATACTCGATTTGTTCATCGCCGATAAACGGTCATTGGGCTGGATTAGCCTGATTGGCGTGCTGCTGGCCGGCGTGGCGGGCAGTATGCAGCAAGGTCTTGCCGGTTTCAACCCGGCTTTTCAATCCGTGGCTATCGTCGATGGGTACGCGCACTTTTTTAATCTGATTTTTGTAGTGGCCGCTGCTCTTTCAATTTTGGTGGCGTTGGGGTATTTGGGGCGGGTTGGTTTGCAAAAGGGCGAATATTACGTCTTGCTCCTTTTTTCTACCGCCGGCATGATGGTTATGGCCGCCGCCACCGATTTGATGGTGGTCTTTCTGGGCCTGGAAACCATGTCGATTGCCCTGTATATTATGGCCGCCCTGGACCGGAAAAGACAGACTTCGGGCGAGGCCGGGGTTAAATATTTTTTGATGGGGTCTTTCTCCTCCGCCTTTTTCCTGTATGGCGTGGCCCTGGTTTACGGCGCAACCGGCAGCACCAATGTCAACACCATCGGCCAGGTGTTAAGCGGGGGAGGGCAAGGGCCGTTGGCCTTGCTGGGCCTGGGGCTGATGCTGATTGGCTTTGCCTTTAAAGTGGCCGCCGTGCCCTTCCAGTGGTGGACGCCCGATGTGTATCACGGTGCGCCCACAGCGGTAACGACATTTATGTCGGTGGGGGCCAAAGCCGCCGGCTTTGCGGCCATGATTCGGGTGCTGATGGTCTCTTTCAGCCCCGCCTTCACCCTCAATTGGCAACCGGCCCTGGTTGTCCTGGCTGTGTTGACCATGACGCTGGGCAATATCGCCGCCCTGGCCCAAAAAGACGTCAAGCGTATGCTGGCCTATTCCAGCATAGCCCACGCCGGTTATATTTTTGTGGGCGTGGCCGCCGGCACCGCCGAAGGCGTGAGCGCAGCCCTGTTCTATTTGATGGTCTACGCCTTCATGAACACCGGCGCGTTTGCCGTGGTGGGCGCGCTGGAAAAGAAAAACCACATCGGCACCAAATTGAGCGAGTACGCCGGCTTGCACGGGCGCAGCCCGTGGCTGGCGGCAGCTATGGCCGTCTTCCTCTTTTCGCTGACCGGCTTTCCGCCGCTGGCCGGTTTTTGGGGCAAACTGTATCTGTTTCGGGCGGCAGTCAACGCTAATTTAACCTGGCTGGCCGTGGTGGCCGTCATCAACAGTGGCGTGGCCGTTTATTATTACTTCGGCGTCATTGTGCAAATGTACATGAAGCCCGCTGAAGACGGACAGGCCGCCTTCCCCGGCATAAATATCGCCACCAAACTGGCCTTGACTGTAGCGGCGGCAGCCACCGTATTGATTGGCCTGGCCCCCGGCTCAATTATCGCTATGGCTATCAGCGGGATTTTCGGCTGACCCGATATTTAATCACGCGCAAAAGACCGCCCCGTTCTGGAGGCGGTCTTTTTTTATGGAAATTATACTCAACCGCGTCATAAAATAACAGTAACTACTCAGGCATCAGAGATAAAGTTACCAGTTAGAGCGGTTTTGCCATTTTTTACCCCCCTCAATCCCCCCGTTGACGGG
>JAJRUC010000130.1 GCA_024278015.1 Chloroflexota bacterium | reverse complement strand
GGATAACACCAATCAGCTTTGGGCCGATACCGGCGTGAACTTTTGCAAAACGTGCCACGACGGCGGCCCGCCCGTCGCCGTCTCTTTCCCGGCTTTGGCCGGCGGCACCGGCTACGATAAACTGGCCTATTCCGGCGCGCACGCCGCCCAACTTGGCGCGGATAGCTGCCGCATGTGCCACAACGACCACGGCGACAACTTCGTTTCTATCCTGAAAAACCAGTACGTCATTTCAGATTACAATAACTACACCCAAAGCGATTACCAAATCTGCTGGAGTTGCCACGACCCGGCGGCAGTCGTCGGCACCAGCAAAAACAACAAAGCGGTCAATGCCTTTAGCGATTTGCACTGGAAGCACGTACAAGGCGAACAGGCCACCTGCATGGAATGTCACGACACCCATCGCCCGCACGATATTGGCGAAGAGGGATTGATTACCTTCGATTTCGCTATCGCCTCAAACTGGAACATCAACTATATTGGCGGGCGCAACGGCAGTACCGCCTTCTGGATTAACGGTAATCAAGGCTCCTGTTACATTGCCTGTCACGGCAAAGACCATACGCCCAAAAACTACACCCGCTATCAAGCTCAAACCGTCACGGCCTGCACCGCTTGCCACGCCGCCGCGCAAGACAACGGCGACGGCCTGCCCGTGGGCGGGCGGCGGGCGGTGGTCGATGAATTCGGCAACAGCACCCACCATGTGCAGGGCGCAGTGCAAGACACCGATTGCCAGGTTTGCCACATCGAACTGACCGGCAACAATCACCAGGATGGCTACCTGCAACTGCAAAACGCCGATACCGGCGCCACCTACACCGAAAGCGCGTCCGGGGCGTATCGCCTGCCGACCAACGCCACCGACCTGAGCAACCTGACCGGCTTCTGCCAGAGTTGCCACGACACAGACGGAGCCAACGGCAATCTGGCCCCCTTCTCCGATGGCCTCCCGCCGCCGGCAGTCAGTTTGCACGCCAATCTTGATTCCGGCAGCGCCACCGAAGCCGGTTTTCAGGTGGAGTGCGTGCAGTGCCACGCCGGGCACGGCAGCAGCAATCGCTCGCTGGTTAAAACCGATGTGCAGGTGGCGGGCAGCACCACCACCGGCCCGGTGGTCTTTACGGCCCTCACCGGCGCGGATTCCTTTGATGAGGATGACGGCCCGGCCAACGCCGACGACATCTGCGCCACCTGCCACGCCAACGCCGCCAATCCCGGCTTCCCGATGACCAATCACGACGGCGGGGTCAATCACGTGGGGGGCATTAACTATGCGGGGCAACAATGCACCACTTGCCACCTGCACGATGCCGACAGCGCCCCCGCCACCCGCGACGGCTTTATGCCGGTGGTCAGTTGCGTGGGCTGCCACTCTTCGCCGCAAAATGATGGCGACGGCGCCCCCGCCGGCGGACGACGGGCCGTGGTGGATGAGTTCGGCAACAGCACCCACCATGTCCAAAAGGGACAGGTGACAGATGCCGATTGCCAAACCTGTCACCAGGAAAGCTACGGCGCAGCCAACCATATGGATGATATTGTGCAGTTGGGCAACGCCGATACCGGCCTGGACCTGGCCGAAACATACCCCGGCGCCTTCAACGCGCTGAACGACCCCGCCGATGTGAGCAGCCTGACCACCTTCTGCCAAAGTTGCCACGACACAGACGGAGCCGCCCGTCTGGCCGCCCCGCTGGACCCCTTCGGCGACGGCAACGCCCCGGCAGTGGTCAGCCAACACTCGAATATTGATTTCAACGGCGGGGTAGAGGCCAACTTCCAGGTTGGATGCGCCCAATGCCATACCTCGCACGGCAGCCCCAATCTCGCTATTATCAAATCTACCGTACTGGTTGAACCGCTGAGCGGCTCAACCGCCGGGCCGGTGGTCTTTACCGCCCTCACCGGCGCGGACTCCTTCGATGAAGATGACGCGGGCGTCGATTTTGACGATATTTGCGCCACCTGCCACATCAATCCCAATAACCCCGGATTCCCGATGAGCAATCACAACGGCGGGCCGGGGCCCAGCGGCGGCGCGGCCAATTACGCCGGCCAGCAATGCACCACCTGCCACCCCCACACCGCCGATTCAGTGGCAAGCACGCTGGACGGCTTTATGCCCGCCGGAGGCTGTATCGCCTGCCACGCTTCGCCGCAAGGCAGCCGCCGGGCCGTGGTGAATGAATTTGGACAAACCAGTCATCACGTGCAGGGTACGGTCACAGACGCCGATTGCCAGGTGTGCCACGACCTGTCGAATCACCAATCGGGCACAATTTATATCAATAATGTTGATGCGCCGGGCACATCGTATGCCTACAACCCCGCCGACCCGACCACGCTGGAAGCGGCCTGCCTGGCCTGTCACGACAGCAACGGCGCGGGCGGCGCGGCCCCCTTCAGCGACGGGCTGATGCCCCCGGTCATCGACAGCACATTGTGGGGAGCCACCACCCACGCGCAAGGCGCGGGCACATGCTTCGATTGCCACACCAACGGCCACGGCACCACCAACACCTTTATTTTGCAAGACCCTTACGTCATCGCCGATTATACCAACTGGAACACCAGCAACTACCAAATGTGCTGGAAGTGTCACGACCCGGCCAAAGTGGTTGGAACCAGTAAAATGAACAGAGCGGTCAACGCCTTTAATGATTTGCACTGGAAACACGTGCAAGGCGAGAAAACGCCGTGCATTATGTGTCACAACCCCCACGCGCCCCATGACGGCGGCGAGCAAGGGCTGATTGATTTTACCTATGCCATTAATAACGGCTACGATATTCAATTTATCGGCGGCAAAAACGCGAGTACGGCCTTCTGGATCAACGGCGGTCAAGGCTATTGTTACATCGCCTGCCACGGCCAGGACCATACACCCAAAAACTACACCCGCGTCAACGCCGGCACCCTGTGGGGAGCAACCCCGGCGCAAATTGAATATATCATCCAGATTTATTTACCGTTTATTGCCAACAGGGCGCATCCTTAAAATGGAAAAGGGGATTTTCCGGGTCAAAAAAAAATTGGGCGCGCCGTACAAAATTCAAAACTCAAAGGGAGTTATTTGGG
>JAJRUC010000129.1 GCA_024278015.1 Chloroflexota bacterium | reverse complement strand
TGATGCCCCAGCCGAACAATAGCACGAAGGGCGCGGCGAGCCACAGCGCCGTCGGGCGGGGTGTCATTTCGCCGACGCTGTACGCCAGCGCACTGCGGAGGTACGATTCCGCGAGCGGGACGTGCGGCAGCCAGTGGGCGCTTTGCAGCAAACGCGGCCCCACGGCGAGCCACGTCGCCAGCGGCAGCATCGCCAAAGCCACCATCCCCGTCCAACGCATCACCGGACGCACCCCACGGCGAGGCAAGGTCAGCAGCACCCACAGGCCCTGCACACCCACCATGACCAGCCCATGATAATGACTGAGGACCATCCACATTGTACCCGAAACGTACAACAGCCACCAACGCCGATTACGCGGCTCTCGCCAAAGCATGACAAACGCCCACATACTCAAGGCAGTTGCGGCAGCGAGCATACTGTAATTGCGGGCATCCTGGGCGTGCCAAATCTGGTACGGAGCCACTGCCAACAACGCAGCGAGTATCACCCCGGCGCGCCGGTTGCTCACCGCCATACCAAGACGCCAGGCAATCGGCACAACCAGCAGACTGAAGCCGGCGGAGATGAAACGGGTGGAAAACCCGGTGTCGCCGGCCAATAGAACCCACAAGTGCATCAGCGGAAAGTAAAGCGGCGGATGCAGTTCCTCGGTTTGCAGCCAGCGCCACAATTCAGCCCACGGCAGATGGGCAAAATAAACCGTCCAGCCCTCATCTATCCAGTAGCTTTGGAAATCAAGCCGGTACACGCGCAGAACAAAGGCCGCCAGCGTCAGGGCCAGTACCATCAACGACGGGTTATTGGCAACTTTGGATCCTTTTGCATTTTGCATTTTAATTGCAACTATTCCACCGCAGGGGGCAAGCTGTCCGGGTTCAGTTTGCGTTTGATGGCCCGTTCCAGTTTTTGCAAGCCGGTGGCCGTCCCTTCTTCTTCCAGTTCGTCAATCACTTCATCCGTATCCACCTGCCCGACACCGTAAATTGCTTCCAGCGATTCGCGGTGCAGCACCAGCCAGGCGTACAGGTCGGCTTCGGTTCTGCCGGGGAAGAAACGCAAAATATCCCGCGCCCGAATTTCGTTGATGAGGGGCAAATACACGGTATCGAACCAACTGACCACCGCTTCTTCATCCGAAATTTGGCATTGGCCTTCGATTTCCCGGAAGTATTTATGCCGCTCAATATCGGCCAGCAGGCGTTTGTAACGGCCCGGATTGGTCAGGGTGATGTTCTGTTCCGGGCGAAGTTTGTCCAGGCGCGTCACCTGCAAAAAATTGGCTACCCCGGCCTTAATCAGGATGTCGTCCAGCGTATCCGTGGTCGCAATCTCAACCGGGGTCAGGTATTCCGCCACCGAAGCCTCAATGGAGGGGGCGCCGTTGGCCCGCGCCACAGAAACGCGATGGTTGCCGTCGCGCACAAAATACACATCGCCCACTTTGTAAAGCACCACCGGCGGAAAGCCCTGCATCGACGAAGCCAAATCGTAAATGCGTCGCCAACGCTCTTCCTGGTCATCGCGGAGAGGCAAAAATTCGCGGGTAAAATCATCGTAGCGGCCCACGCTGCCCACAATTTTATCGAGCGGCACATCCTGAATACCCGGATAGCGGGTGTGATTCAACTTCAGGTGAGAGCGAATTTCCTCGAAAGGGAGCAAATTGACCTGCCGGCCGGTAAAGAGTTTGACTATTGATTGCATTGATGCCCGCCGGCGGGCATCGGAAAATTTTTGATTTGAGTTTGTAGAAAGTGTCTGCGTGTTCATCAACGTCTCCTTGCTACTCCGGCAAAAAAGCCTGCACCCCAAACCGGAACGATTCGTGATTGCAGGCTGTCGTGGCCCAGGCCGGAATGATATGGTGGTCACTTTTCTGTCAGAAGTATAGCCAAATCAGTACGGGAGTCAACCCGCAGTTTTTTCAAGGTTGCCGGGGGGCGCTGCTTGACAATATTTTCACAGCAGTTTATACTTTTCCCATCAGGTATTGACAAGTTAATAATTTTCAAGGAGGAAACACTCGTGGAGCGAATCTGGTACAAGGAGTATGATGCAGGGGTTCCCCATTCAATTGACTACCCGAATGTGCCGCTCGACCAATTTTTAACCGATACAGCGGCTCGATTCCCCAACAACACCGCCCTTATCTTTTACAACAACAAAATCACCTATGCCGAATTGAACAGGCTGGCAAACCGGTTTGCGGCGGCGTTGCAGGCCAACGGCTTTCAAAAGGGAGACAGGATTTCGCTGTATATGCCCAACTGCCCGCAATACACCATTGCCTATTACGGCGCGTTGCGAGCAGGCGGTATTGTAGTGCCCAGCAATCCCCTGTACGTCCCCAGAGAGATAGAACATCAACTGCAAGACTCCGGGGCCACCTTTGTGGTGGTCTTGAGCCTGATGTACGGCCGTCTGCAAAAAGTGCGCGGCAATCTCAACCTGAAAAAGGTCATCGTGGCCGGCATCAAGGAGTATTTCCCGCCGATATTAAAGCTGCTCTTCAGCCTGCTGAAGGAAAACAAGCCCGATATGAACGGCGAGCGCCATCGGGTGGACCTCGGCGGCGAGGCCGACACGGTCTGGTTTCAGGATTTTTTGCGGACCGGCAACAGCGCCCCCGCGCCGGTGACGGTAACGCCGGAAGATACCGCCGTGCTGATGTACACCGGCGGCACTACCGGCGTGCCCAAAGGGGCGCAACTGACGCACAAAAATCTGGTGGCGAACACCTTGCAGGTGGCCTCCTGGTTTACCGACAACGAAGACGGCAAAGGATGTATGATGACCGCCCTGCCTCTGACGCACAGCTATTCAATGACGGTGTCTCAAAACCATTCCGTCTATCGAGGCTTTGCCCAGGTCATTATCCCCAACCCGCGCGATTTACCCGACCTGCTCAAAAATCTGCAAAACCATCGGGTGGAGCTTTTCCCCGGTGTGCCCACCCTGTACACCGCCGTCAACAATCACCCCGATGTGAAAAGCGGCAAATATGACCTGAGTACCATCAAGGCCTGCATCAGCGGGGCCGCCGGCCTGCCGCAAGAGGTGCAAAGCGAATTTATGAAAATCACCGGCGGCAAACTCATCGAAGGCTACGGCCTGAGCGAGGCGTCGCCGGTGACGTGCGTCAACCCCATCGGCTCCACCGGCAAAATCGGCGCCATCGGCGTACCCGTGCCCGATACCGATGTCAGGATTGTCGATAATGAAACGGGCAAAACCGTGCTGCCCCAGGGCGAAATCGGCGAATTGTGCCTCAAAGGCCCGCAGGTGATGAAGGGCTACTGGAACATGCCCACCGAAACGGCCAACGTTTTGCGCGCCGATGAAAACGGCGAAGTGTGGCTGTACACCGGCGACATCGCCATGATGGACGAAGACGGCTACCTCAGCATCAAGGACCGCAAAAAAGATATGATTATCGCCGGCGGGTATAACATCTATCCCAACGAAGTGGAAGACGTGCTGTACACCCATCCCGATATTCTGGAAGCAGCGGTGGTGGGCGTGCCGCACGAAACGCGGGGCGAAGTAGTGAAGGCTTTTGTGGTGCTGAAAGAGGGCAAATCGATGACGGAAGAAGAATTGCGGGCCTGGTGCAAAAAAGAGATGCGGGCCTACATGGTTCCCAAGGCCGTCTCCTTCCGCGATTCGCTGCCCAAAACAATGGTCGGCAAAATTTTGCGGCGAGAACTGCTGGCAGAGGAAACGAAGAAGTAATTCAACCCACCCCCACCCGCCACTTGCAGCAACTCGCCCTCCCCCTTGTTGGGGGGGGTTGGGAGGGGGCCTTTACAAAGGAGGCGAGATGGAACGAGTATGGCTAAAAGCGTATGACCCACATGTCCCGCATGAAGTGGACATTCCCGCCGAAACGGTAGACCAGTCCCTGGCCCGCAACGCCCGGCGCTTTGCCGAGCGGCCCGCCCTGATTTTTTACAACAAAATCATCACCTACGCCGAATTGAATCGGATGGCAGACCGCTTTGCGGCAGCCCTGCAAGCCAACGGCTTTCAAAAGGGAGACCGGGTGTCGTTGTATTTGCCCAACTGCCCGCAATATGTCATCGGCTATTACGGTACGTTGCGGGCCGGCGGCATTGTGGTGCCCACCAACGCCCTGTACGTCCCCAGAGAAATCGCCCATCAGGTGCAGGATTCGGGGGCCACGTTTATTGTCTCGCTCAGTTTGATGTACCCCCGCGTCAAACAGGTGCGCGATAGTCTCAACGTTAAAAAGGTCATCGTGGCCGGCATCAAAGACTATTTCCCCCCGATACTGAAACTGCTCTTCAGCCTGCTGAAGGAAAACAAGCCCGATATGAACGGCGAACGCCATCGGGTGGATATTGGCGGCGAGGCCGATACGGTCTGGTTTCAGGACTTTTTGCGGGAAGGCAGCGGTTCGCCCGCGCCGGTGACGGTGGATATGGAAGATACCGCCGTGCTGATGTACACCGGCGGCACCACCGGCGTGCCCAAAGGGGCGCAACTGACGCACAAAAACCTGATTGCCAACGTGGCCCAATGCGCCAGGTGGGTTCCCAACACCACCGAAGGCAAAGGCGTAACCATGACCGCCCTGCCCATTTCGCACAGCTACGGTATGACCGCCTGCCAAAACTGGTCAGTCTATTTGGGATACGCCCAGGTATTAATCCCCAACCCGCGCGATTTGCCCGACCTGCTCAAAAACCTGGCCCGCTGGAAGGTCTCTTTCTTCCCCGGCGTACCCACCCTGTACACCGCCATCAACAATTATCCCGATGTAAAAGCGGGCAAATACGACCTCAGTTCAATTGAAGTGTGTTTGAGCGGAGCCGCCGGCCTGCCCCCCGAAGTGCAGAAAGAATTTATGCGGCTGACCGGCGGCAAACTGGTGGAGGCTTACGGCCTGAGCGAAACAACGCCCGCCGTGACCATCAATCCGGTGGAAAGCACCGGCAAAATCGGCACCATCGGCGTGCCCATCCCCAACACCGAGATCAGGAGTGTCGATGCGGAAACGGGCAAAATCACGCTGCCCCGGGGCGAAGTGGGCGAATTGTGCGTTAAAGGCCCGCAGGTGATGAAGGGCTACTGGAATATGCCCACCGAAACGGCCAACGTTTTGCGCCCCGATGAGAACGGCGAGGTGTGGCTGCACACCGGCGACATCGCCATAATGGATGAAGACGGCTTTGTGAAGATTGTGGACCGCAAAAAGGATATGATTATTTCCGGCGGATTTAACGTGTACCCCAACGAAGTGGAATACATCCTGTACACCCACCCCGATATTCTGGAAGCGGCGGTGGTGGGCGTGCCGCACGAAACGCGGGGCGAAGTGGTGAAGGCCTTTGTGGTGCTGAAAGAGGGCAAATCGCTGACCGAAGCAGAGTTGCGGGCCTGGTGCAAAAAAGAGATGCGGGCCTACATGGTTCCCAAGGCCGTCTCCTTCCGCGATTCGCTGCCCAAAACAATGGTCGGCAAAATCTTGCGCCGCCAACTGCTGGCAGAAGAACTGCAAAAAGCCTGATGTAAAAAAGAAAGCAGGGGTACGTTGCAGCGTACCCCTGCGCGGAATCGTTGACGAATTAGCCGGCAACCTTGCCGGCCGCCCCTGTAATACTATGCCGGCATCAGTTCAGGAGAGACGGGGGCCGGCGGTTCCGGGGCAAAGAGGGCCGCAAATTCTTCGGCATTAAGCGTCTCTTCATCCAGCAATCGTTGGGCAATGGTATCCAGTTTATCTCGATGCGTGGTTAAAATGTGTTTGGTCACATTATAAGCCTCATCCACCAAATGTTTTATTTCTTCATCAATCTCTTTGGCCGTGCCGTCGCTGTAATTACGTTGCTCATTAATTTCGCGCCCCAAAAAGATAAGCTCTTCTTTTTCGCCGTAGGTGACCGGCCCGGTTAAGTCACCCATACCATATTCCGTCACCATTGAGCGGGCGATTTTTGTAACCGATTGCAGGTCGTTGCTGGCGCCGGTGGTGATGTCGCCAAAGACAATCTCTTCGGCCACGCGCCCGCCCAGGGCCACCGCAAGCTGGGTGTTGAGATAGGCGCTGTCTACCAGTGTGCGGTCATCTTCCGGCAAAAACCATGTTACACCCCCGGCCATGCCTCTGGGCACAATGGTTACTTTTTGCACGGGGTCGGCATCGGGCAGCATTTGGCCCACCAAAGCATGACCGGCCTCGTGATAGGCCACCACTTTCTTCTCGTAGTCTGAAACAACCCGGCTGCGCCGTTCCGGGCCAAGTTGTACCTTTTCAATGGCATCTTCCAGTTCTATCTGTTCGATTTGCTTTTTGCCGCGCCGGGCGGCCAGAATGGCGGCTTCGTTAACCAGATTCTCCAAATCTGCGCCCACAAAGCCGATGGTGCGTTTAGCCAACGTATCCTTTTTTACAGCAGAGGCAATGGGTTTGCCCCGCATGTGGACGGTCAAAATTTCTTTGCGGCCCAGCCAGTCGGGCCGGTCCAGCACCACCCGCCGGTCGAACCGGCCGGGGCGCAGCAGGGCCGGGTCCAGAATGTCGGGCCGGTTGGTGGCCGCCACCACAATTACATTGGTGTCCGTGTCAAATCCGTCCATCTCTACCAGTATCTGGTTCAACGTCTGCTCCCGCTCATCGTGCGAACCCCCCAACCCGGCCCCCCGATGCCGGCCCACCGCGTCAATCTCGTCTACAAACACAATGCAGGGACTGTTGCGCTTGGCCTGGTCAAACAAATCGCGCACCCGGCTGGCCCCCACCCCCACAAACATCTCCACAAACTCGGACCCGGAAATGCTGAAAAAGGGCACGCCCGCTTCGCCGGAGACGGCTTTGGCCATCAGGGTTTTGCCGCAACCGGGCGGGCCGACCATCAGCACCCCCTTGGGAATACGCGCCCCCAGCGAGATGAACTTCTCCGGCTCGCGCAAAAAATCAACCACCTCGCTTAACTCGGCCTTCGCTTCGTCGGCCCCGGCCACATCATCGAAGGTCACGGTCGGTTTGTCGCCGGTAAACATCTTGGCCCGGCTCTTGCCGAAACTCATAGCCTGATTATTTGACCCCTGCGCTTGTCGCACCATAAAAAAGAGCAGTCCGCCAATGAGCAGTAAGGGCAAGATGGTAATTGCCAGTCCAAACCAGTTTGACCACGGATTCTGCGGTTCAATTAAAATATCGACGCCGGCCAACTCTGTTTCAGTCAAACCAAAGCCTTTCAGCGTATCGAAAAGGCTGATATCCGGCTCTTTTCTGGATTGCTGGTCGGGCAAATCGGCTCTGTATTTTACCAGCAAGTTGCCGTCTTCTTTAACAGTAATGCGTTTGATTTCACCCTGTTTAATTTGAGCGACCAGCCGGCTGATGTCAACTTCGGGTGTTTGAGTTTGATTATTGAAAACGCTCAGCACAAGCGCCGCCACAGCGGCAATAATGAGCAAATAGACGATACTGTTTCTAAAAAATCCTGAACGCACAGGGTTCCTCCACGGGTGGGAAAATTGGGACTTGCCCCCCAAAAACGGTCGGGCAGTAGACGACATTATAGCCAAATAACATAAAAAGGCGAATTAAAATTCACTATTAATTTACATGAATTTCCTGTAAAATCAAAGTTCCCAATGATTTTTCCAGTGAGCCGGTTGAAATAATGGGCAACTTCTTGTTTTCTGCCGGGTCCAGCAAGGCCAGCCGAAGTTGATAAACGCCCGGCGACAACTTTCCGGGAATGATAAGTTGGTAGGGGTCGGCAATTTGCTGCGAGGTCAGCCAGTTCAGGGTGGGGTTTGAGCCGCTGACCGGCTTGCTGCGATATTCGGCCACAATCATATCGTTGGGCATTGCCAGTTGGATGAGAATTTCGTAGTTGCCTCTGGGGGGGCGCAAAGCCTGCCAAAAAAGGGTGAGGGGAATAATGCCCCCCTGGGCGTAATTAATGCTGGGCAGTTCGTAGGTTGAAAGTAGAATCTGGTTATCGAAGTTGGTTCCGGCGGCAATTTTTGTGCCGCCGCTGACGGTCAGATTGACTTCGGTTTGCGTAGAAAGCAAGGTGCCGCCTTCGGGGTCCTGAGCCAGCACCGTACCCGGCGGCTCCAGGTTCCACACTTCGTGGGTGTTTACCACCAGCCCCACTTCACGTAATTTACGTTGGGCCTCAAAGACGGGCAAGCCCAGCACGGTGGGCGTTTCGATTAAATCCTGACCGCGACTGAGGGTAACGTACACCGTGCCGCCCAATGGAATGGTGGCCCCCGCCGGAACAGATTGCCTGATAACTGACAGGGCTTCGATGGTGGGGTGCGTTTCGTAACTGTTCACTTCCAGTTTAAGGCCAATGCCGGCCAGAACCGCTGCCGCGTCATCCTGGCTAAAGCCGATGAGGGTCGGCACGCGGGCGTGGCCGGGGGCCAACGTGGGGACGGAGGTCGGTT
>JAJRUC010000128.1 GCA_024278015.1 Chloroflexota bacterium | reverse complement strand
TACACCATCTTCATCAACGTGGGGGCCAAAGATGGCGTGGCCCGTGATATGCCCGTGGTGACGCAACGCGGGCTGGTGGGCCGGGTAACGCAGGCTGGCCCCAACATTGCCCAGGTACTGCTCATCATCGACCCGGCCAGCTCAGTGAATGTGCTGGTGCAAAGTTCGCGGGTGCAGGGCATTGTGCGCGGCGAACTGGGCGGCGCGCTGGTGATGGAACGCATCCCCCAGGGAGAGCGGGTTTCGCCCGGCGACCTGGTGTTGACCTCCGGCCTGGGCGGTACCTTCCCGGATAAAGTGGTAGTGGGCCAAATCACCGAAGTCTTTCAGCGCGACCTGGACCTGTTCCAAACCGCTTACGTGCGCCCCACTGTCGATTTTGCCAATCTGGAAACGGTGCTGGTTTTAACTGCCTTTGAGCCGGTTGATTTTGAAGAAATATTAAACGCGGAGGGAGCTAATTAATCCGTATTTGGCGTTTGGGGTGCTGATTGGCGCCACCCTGTTGCAGTCTACCGTCCTGCCGGCCTTTAATATCAATTATGTGCATCCCGATTTAATGCTGGTCATTATCCTGACCTGGAGCTTTTTGTATGATTTCCGGCAAGCGGCGGGCTGGGCCTTTGCGGGCGGCATCCTGCTCGACATGCTGTCGCCGGCCCCCTTCGGCGTGTTTTCAGCCGGGTTGATTGCCGTTGCCTGGCTGGGCAGCTTCTGGCGCGACCGGTTTTCCGGCGGGGCGTGGCTGGCGGCTGTTTTGCTGATATTGCCCTATAGCATCTTTTATAATATCCTCACCCTGCTGCTGGTTGGCGCCCCCTTTAGCTGGCGCTTCGCATTTTTGCGGGTTATCTTTCCCGCCGCGCTGCTGGATGTGCCGGCGATGGCTATTGTGCTGCCTTTGGCTCTGTGGCTTACCCGCTATCAGCGTCGAGCTGATTTAACCATCGGCTGAAGAGGCGCGAAAACACTATATATTGCGTGTTTATTGCCTTTGCACACAATATGTAGTACCTTTAAGCCGTTGAAAATTTCAGACTTTTGCGGTATAATAAATGGTGATAACTTAAAAACCGATGACCGAATATCAAATAAAATTACGGTTGTTTTTCTTTCAGGCCGGTATTGTTCTTGTTTTTAGCGCCTTCGTCTTTCAACTATGGCGCTTGCAATTTCTGGAAGGCGAAAAATATCAGAACCTGGCCGACCGTAATCGCTTTAGAACTGAAGAAATAGCTGCCCCGCGCGGTATCATTTACGACAGAAACGGCAACCTGCTGGTTCGCAACCGCCCCATCTTCGATGTCGTCATTGTGCCCGCTTATCTGCCGGACGATACCACCCAAACCACGCAGGTGTTTGCCCGCCTGGCCGATTTGCTCCAACTGCCCATCACCAATGGCGGCGTGCGGGCCATTGCCGACCGGAATGCGTATTACCGGTCATTTTTGCACCACGAATACACCCGCTTGCCGGCCCGGCAGGTTAAAAACCCGCGCAGCCGTCTGCTGGCAAAATCGCCGCAGGGCATCAAGGACGCCGTTGATAACGCCTCGACGTTTGCACCTTACCAACCCGTTACCATCGCTACCGATGTGGCTTCTGATGTAGTGGCTATCATTGAGCAAGACCGGCTCAACCTGCCCGGCGTTTTCATCGAAACCGGCTCTGAGCGCGATTACCTGACCGGCGACCTGACCGCCGAACTGCTTGGCTACGCAGGGCCGATACCGCCCGGTCAGGTGGATGCCTACCCGGATTCAATTTACGACCCGAATGATGACGTGGGGCTGGTGGGCCTGGAAGCCGGCTACGAAGATGCGCTGCACGGCATTAAAGGCCAACGGCTGGTTGAGGTTGACGTGACGGGCCGGCGGGTAACCGGCATCGGCGCAGAAATCGAAGCCCAGCCGGGCCATAACCTGGTTCTGACCATCGATCTGGAACTGCAAAAACTGGTCGCAGAGGCATTGGCCCAGGCCATCGAAGAATCTGACGGGCAATCCGGGGCGGCCATCGTTATGAACCCCCAAAACGGCGAAATTCTGGCGATGGTCTCGCTGCCCAGCTACGAAAACAACCTGTTTGCGCAGGGGATTTCAACCAGAGAATACAGCCTCCTTTCTGAAGACCCGCGCACGCCGTTGGTCAATAAAGCTATCGGCGGCCTGTACCCGCCGGGGTCAACCTTCAAACTGGTGGTTGCCGCCGGGGCGCTGCAAGAGAAAACCGTTAGCCCCACCCAAAAATTTCTGGATGAGGGCGTGTTGTATCTGCCCAATAAATTTTTTCCGGACGACCCGGAACTGGCCCAACCCTTTTATTGCTGGTACAGAAAAGGGCACGGCCTGGTTGATGTGGTTAGCGCCCTGGCTTACTCTTGCGATGTATACTTTTATCAGGTGGGCGGCGGCTACGAACCAACCGGCTACGAAGGCCTGGGGCGCGACGGAATGGTCACGTATGCCGAAATGTTCGGGTTCGGCGCGCCCACCGGCATCGATATTCCGGGCGAGGGGGCCGGCCTGGTACCCACCCCCAGATGGAAACGACTGAATTACGCCGAAACCTGGGTGACGGGCGATACCTACAACATGGCCATTGGACAGGGCTTTGTGCTGGCTACCCCGTTGCAGGTGCTAAACGCCTATGCCGCCTTCGGCAACGGCGGAATTTTGTACAGGCCGCACCTGGTGCAGGAAATCAGAAATACCCAAAACGAACTGGTGCAGCGCATAGAGCCGGAAATCAGAGGCAAATTGCAGCTCAGCCCGGAAAATCACCAATGGGTGGCCGAAGGATTGAACGCCGTGATAGACTGGGGTACCGCCCAGGGCGCTATTGACGTGCCCGGCGTGGTTGTGGCCGGCAAAACCGGCACCGCCGAATTTTGTGACCGCTACCCCCAATGTCTGGACCGCGACGGCCGGGTGAAAACCAGCCACGCCTGGTTTGTGGCCTACGCCCCCAGCGAAAATCCGGAAATTGCCGCCGTGGCCTTTGTGTACGGCGGTGGCGAAGGCTCGTTGGTGGCGGCTCCGGTGGTTAATACCATTTTGCGCCATCATTTTAGGCTGGATAACGCGCAGACCGAAACGCCGGAGGACACAGCTCCCACGGGGCAGGAACCGATTGCCACGGCCCCCTTTGCCGGCCGGCTTTTGGGCAGCGATACCTTCCCCGGCTCTCTGGCAGCGGTAAACGGCTTTGTGCGTGATGCCCACGGGCAAGGGCTGGCCGGCGTGGTGGTGAACATCATTGCCAACAACGAAATCATTGCCCAGGTCTCAACTGGATTGAACGGGCAATTTGATTATAATAACATACAAGCTGAATTAGCCGCTTCATGGCAAATTCAACTAGCCGACAGGATAGACGTTTTGCCCATAACCCTGGCAGTCAGTCCCGGCACCCGATACTTTATTGAATTTCAGGCGCTGACCCATGATGACTCTTGAAGACAGAATTTTAATAAAAGGCACCAGCGACGGGATGGTCATTACCATCGGCGCCGGAGACTGGCCGTCACTTTTGAAACACCTGGCCCGCAAGTTGAACCAAAAATCAACCTTTTTTAAAGGGGGCCGGGTGGCTTTATCGGTGGGCCAGCGCTTGCTGGAGGCCGAAGCCCTGACCGCTGTGGGCGCATTGTTACTGGAACACCACATGACGCTGTGGGCCGTCAGAAGCGATGCCGAAGAAACGCGGGCCGCCGCCGAAAGCATCGGCGTGGAAGCCGGCCCGGTTACGGTGCAGCCTGCTCCCCCGTCGCCCGTCGCAACCGGCAACCCCCTCCAATCGGTGGTCACAATGCGCCGCACCCTCCGTTCCGGGCAAAGCGTTGAGCATATGGGCCATGTGGTGGTCATCGGCGATGTGAACCCCGGAGCCAAAATTGTGGCCGGCGGCAATGTGATTATCTGGGGCCGATTGCGCGGTACGGTGCAGGCGGGCGCGGTTTCGGGAGACAAAGCCATTGTTTGCGCCCTGGAATTGTCTCCCCGACAGTTAATTATCGGCAGTATTATCTCCCGCTCTCCCGGAGAAACTGTATCTGAAGGCATTACGCCGGAGACGGCGTTTATTCAAGATGGGCAAATTGTGGCCGAAGCATGGCAATAGGGTAATTTACTGAAGAAGTCCCCGGAAGGAAGTACACTTATGGCGAAGGTTATCACCATTACATCTGGTAAAGGTGGCGTTGGCAAAACCACCACCACCGCAAATTTAAGCGTTGCGCTGGCAATGAGCGGCTATAAAGTTGTGGCTATTGATGCTGATATTGGGTTGCGTAATCTGGACGTGGTGATGGGACTGGAAAACCGCATCGTTTACGACCTGGTTGACGTGGTAGAGGGCGCCTGTCGTCTGAAACAGGCCATGATTAGAGATAAACGGGTTGACGACCTGTACCTTATCCCTGCCGCCCAAACCAGAGACAAAACGGCGGTCAGCCCCGAAGATATGGTGATGGTCTGCAACCAGCTCAGAGCCGATTTTGACTACGTACTCATCGATTCTCCGGCAGGTATTGAACAGGGCTTTAGAAACGCCCTGGAACCCGCCGATGAAGTGGTCATCGTGACCACGCCGGAAATTTCTGCCGTGCGCGACGCCGATAGAATCATTGGCATTATTGAGGCCGAAGACAAAG
>JAJRUC010000127.1 GCA_024278015.1 Chloroflexota bacterium | reverse complement strand
GCCGCCGCCGGCTGCCGTGGCGGTGGGCGCGCCTGATTCTGCCGGTTTTTTGCGGGGGGACGCTTCTGCCTGCGGCAGGTAAATGTGGAACGTAGTGCCCATACCTTCTTCGCTGTAAACCTCAATATTGCCCTTGTTTTGTTTGATAATACCAAATACAGTGGCCAGGCCCAGGCCGGTGCCCTGGCCCATTTCTTTGGTGGTGTAAAACGGCTCAAAAATATGTGGCAGGTCTTTGGCCGGGATGCCGCGCCCCGTATCGGTGATGCTGATGCGGACGTAGGGGCCGGTTGGCGTTTCCATATGCGTCATTTCGTATTGTTTGTCCAGCAGCACGTTTTCGGTTTCGATGATTAATTCGCCGCCGTGGGCCATAGCGTCTCTGGCGTTGGCCGCCAAATTGAGCAGCACCTGCTCCAGTTGGGTGGGGTCTATTTTTACCGGCCACACAGTTGGGGCCAAAATCAGCTTCAGAGGAATATCCTCGCCCACAAGCCGCTGAAGCAAGTCGGTCATATTGCCCAGCACATCGTTCAGGTTCAGAATTTTTGGCCGGATCATCTGCTTGCGGCTGAAGGCCAGCAGTTGTTCCACCAGCCGGGCCGCGCTTTGCCCGGCTTGCAGAATTTTTTTCGGGGCGCGCCGGTGTTTGCTTTCCGGCGGCAGGCGCATCAGCAGCAATTCCGCAAAACCGTTGATGGCCGTGAGCAGGTTGTTAAAATCATGGGCAATACCGGCGGTTAAATGCCCCAGGGCTTCCATCTTTTGAATTTGCTCATACTGGGCCTGTAGCTTCAACTCTTCGGTGATGTCGTGCTGCACACCAATGTAATTGATAATTCGACCATATCCATTTTTTAACGGAGAGATGGTCACATCTACGGTCAGCAAGCTGTCGTCCTTCCTTTTGTCTACCAGTTTGCCCTGCCATACCCGGCCGCCGGTAATTGTCTCCCATAAATTTTTGTACAGGTCGTCGTCTTGCTCCCCGCTTTTCAGCAACCTGGGGGTTTGGCCGATGGCCTCCTTTTCACGATAGCCGGTCATTGTTTCAAAAGCCTGATTAACGTATACAATGCTGCCGTCGGCATCGGTAATGATGACGCTTTCGGCGGTTTGTTCCAGGGCCGCGCTTAAAAGCTGTTCTTTTTTTGCCAGATTCAGGCGGGCAATCATAGCTGTAATTTGTTCGGCCACCCGTTGGGTCAGGTTAATCTCATCGTCAGAGAAACGACGCGGCTCAATGCTGCTCAGGCTCAAAACCCCCAGACGTTTTTCCTGAATTACAAGTGGCGCGACAAGCAATGAGTGTGTTTGCGAGGCGGCAAGTTCCTTTTGCCTTTCTTTCAGGACAGGGGCGCGCCGGGTGTTTTTGATAATGTATGGCTTGCTGCGGTCAAGGATGCGGGGGTCAACCTGCGGTACGGGAACAGTATGGTGTAAAAACGAGGGGCCGTGGGGGGCGGCGATGTGTTCGGCCACAATCATCACTTCTGCGCCGGCCTGGTTCAGCATGCCGGCCGAAACGCGGTCAAGCCGGAAGGCGCGGGCCAGTTCCCGACAGGCTACTTCCAGCACAGTGACGATATTGGTGCTGCCTACGGCTACGGCCATAACCCGGTTCAGCAAAGACAGTTCGCGGGTGCGGGTTTGGATGATGGCTTCCTGGTTTTCGTACAACAGGGCGTTTCTGAAGACAAGCGCTATCACCGTTGACAGCACATTGACCGTTTCTATCACCACCTCCAGCCCGTGCGGGTCCGGCAGGCCCAGCAACAACAACGCCCCCACCCGTTCAGTATTAATGCGCAACGGCACTACTACCGACAGGCCGTGTCCGGTTTCAGCCAGCAGGGGGGCGGCCTCACAGTCCGGGTCGGCGGGGTCCCATATCGTGGCTTCATCAAGCCGGTACATCAGCCCGGCCATAGCTTTTATCCGGCTCGATTGGGCCGACTTGCGGCGGCGCAGCGGCGAAACGGAAATGACTTGATGACTATCGTCCTGCTCCCATTCATCCGGATATTGCAGCAAAATGATGGTGCGGGCGCCGGTCAATTCGCGTAGTTGTTGGGCCAGATAATCGGCTGTTTCCCCCGGACTGTGGGCGCTGTTCAGGATATTTTCCAGTATGTCAAAGGCCATACTGTGGAAAATGGGCGATTGTCTGATTTCGTCAGAGGGGGTTAGAGAGGCCATAATTAATCTTCATCCGATTGCAATAAGTTATCAATGATGGCCGCCAGCCGGTCCGGTGAAACGGGTAGAATCTCCCAGGGCAGGCCGCAATATGCGGCAAACGCCTGCAAATGTGCGGTGGGGATGGGCATTTGCCCGGTGTCCAGATAAACCAGTTTGGTGTGCGCCTCCTGCATAAATTCGCGGGCAATTGTTTTGTCCGACAGGCCGAGTTCGTCTTCAAACACCTTTTGCCAGCGAACGGTCCATTCAGGCATCAGGAAAAAGGCCCCCTCTTTGCGCAGGGCGCGGTAGATTTCCGGCTTAAGGACAATGGCCGGACAGTTAATTTTGCGGGGATGATGCACGCCGGGCAAGGCCGATTGTTCCAGCATATAGGGGTGGCAATCGCCGTACAGCAAAATAATTTCTTTGCCTTTGGCCCGTTCCTGATTAATTGCCGTCTCCAGTTTTTGATGCAATTCACCGGGGCGCATGTGCAGCATCGAGGTTAGATAGCGCGTTTTCAGGTTAAATTTTCCGGCCCGGCGCAGGGCTTCCAGTTCGCTTTTGAAGATAGAGCAGGCGATGCAAATTATCTGACGGCCTTCATCATGGCTCATGCGGTCTCTCTTTGGGCAAACGCTTCGGCGCATTGCCGCAATAATAAAATATGTTCCACCGGGGTGTCAAAGCGCACGTCGGCCCCGGATGTGCCCAGAATGAAGCGGGGGTCATCTTGCGCGTTTTGCAGCAAGGCCATACAGTCTGCCTCAATTTGGGCGGGCGTTTGGTCAACCAGTTCCGGCCCTTCGATATTGCCGATTAACAGCGGCTCCGGCCCGATTTTTTGCCGCGCTTCTGCCACGCTGTCGCCGTGGTTCAGCACAAAGCCGATGACGTTTGGCAGGCCGGCAAACAGGTTGATGAAGGGGGCCAGCGGCGCGCCGCCGGAATGAATGACCAGCGGGCCGTTCACCTGGGCAAAGGCCGGGCTTAAAACCGTGGAAATCAATTGTTCGGCCATAGCGCGGGTGACAATGCGCGGATTGACAAATGGACAGGGCAACACAATGAATGTTGCCCCGGCCCTGAACAGGGCGTTTACCCGGCGCACAAAGTAGGGAGCGCTCATATTCAGGATGTTTTGCGTGCCCGTCTGGTCGAAGAGCAATGCCTCCAGCCAGCCTTCAATGCCCAGCAGCATCACCGGCAAGTCAACCGGGCTCAGGGCAATGGCCGCAATGGACACTTCGCCGCTGTGGTCGCGGGCCATCAGGCGAATGGCCTCTGTAAAATAACGCTGAATGGGGTGGCTGTCGATATCCGGTACGGTCAGGCGGGGCAGGTCGGCGGCAGAGGCCAGGGCCGGGCGTTTGAGGTTGGGAGCCTGATTGTCGAAGAACCTGATTTCGCTGCCGAATGAGGCCCCTTCCAGCGGCAGGGAAAGGGGGCCGAACAGCGCGTCCGGCTGAAAGGTTTCCCGCACGGCCCGCTGGCCCCGGGCGTAGGCGGCGGGGTCGGCGTAATACTTGGTCAGAGGGCAGTTGGTCAGCCGCGCCCCGTACAGGCTCAGGGTCAGGCTGACGGCTCGCCGGTCGGTGGGCCGGCCCTGCAAAACGGACTGGATGCGGTGCAGGGCGTTCACAGGGTGGTTTCCTCTGCTTCTTCTGCTTGCCGCCAAAGTTTTTCCATTAATGCGGGCGTTTGCAGGGCGTTTCGGGCCGTGCCGTCGCCCCCTGTTTCGGCCACCAGTTTCGGACGCAGGACAAAAATTGCGCCGCCCACGGCCAATTGCAGCCGGCCGGTCAGTCCCCGGCGGTCAATTTCCTGCCGCAGTTTTTTGATATTCAGGGCGTTCACGTGCATCATCGCCGAAACGCCGATGACTTTCGCCCCCGTTTCAAGGGCTTTGTCCACAAATTCTTCGGCCGGCACATCGTTGCCCATGTCAACTACTTCCCAGCCGTCGGCCCGCAAAAAGGTTGCCACCAGCTTGCGCCCCAGCGAATGGTAATCGTCTTCAATGTTGCCCACCACCACCGGCCCTTTTTTTGTTTCGTCCGGCGCGTTATTGTCTTTTTGTTCTTCGTAAACCTTCTTCATAATGTCTTCGGCAATTTTACCGGCCATATAGCCCTGGGCCAGGCTGACATTATCGCTGGAGGCCCAGACTGCCCCGAAGGCGTTCAGGGCCGGTTCAAGCAACCGGGAGATTGATTCTTCGTAGCTGTGGTCTTTGGCCCAATTATCCACCAGCGCATTGGCCGCGTTTCTGTTTGCTTGCAAAAGGAATTGGGTTAATTGATGTTGTAATTGGGTTGGCATCGTTTTTCCTCCATTTGTAAGGTATACTCAACTGCGTCACAAACGAACATGGTTTTTCACTGATATATGTTGGTTCGGGGTAGGGACAACCCCGGTGGTTGCCCTGTGTTTCAGCCCGAATTTGGGCGACCACAAGAGTCGTCCCTGCAAAAACCGGCGTATTCCTGCAAATCCATGTTATTTGTAACCACTCACCCCCCCCTCGTGAGGGGGGAGAATGTAACACTTCCCCCCGTCAACGGGGGGATTGAGGGGGGTAAAAAATGGCAAAGCCGCTCTAATTGGTAACTTTATCTCTGATGCCTGAGTAGTTACTGTTATTTTATG
>JAJRUC010000126.1 GCA_024278015.1 Chloroflexota bacterium | reverse complement strand
CTGGCAAACGTACCTTCCTGTTGCCCCGGATAAGGCATCACGCCCACTTCAAAATCGGACTGTTCCAGAATACCGTTCAGGCTCCCGGAAGAGTGGACAATTATGGCGGTGGCTCCGCCGGCAAAATCAGTGGGGGCGCTGGGCCAAATCGACTGCACGCCTTCGGGCATGGCGCCGTATTTATGGGAGAGGTCGATGTAGAATTGCACGGCCTCAACGACTTGCGGAGCGTTAAAGGCCACGCGGCAATCATCTGTCAGAATATTTTGCCCGGCGCCGATGGCTAACGGCTGGAAGAGCCAGTACGGCCAGCCGGAGGGGAATTGCAGGCCCCAATTGGTCGTATCGCCATTTTTGACGGTGAGCTTTTGGGCGGCTTCGGCCCAGCTTTGCCAACTGGTGGGCGCATCCAGCCCGGCAGCGGCGAACATATCCTTGTTGTAATACATCACCACGGCGCTGCGCTGGAAGGGGATGCTCCACAGTTTGCTGTCGTAGGATGAATTGGCTAAAAATGCCGGTTCAAAATCATCCAGATAGGCTTTGCCGTTGTCCATCCCGGCGATGTAATCATCCAGCGGGGCAATGGCATCGGCGTTGACCAGATCGTACAGGCTGGTAGCCAGCATCACGCCCAGGGCGGGCGGTTCGCCGCCGCCGTCGATGATGGTCTGGATGGCGGTTTGCACGTCGCCATAGCCGCCGGAAAAGACCGGCTCAACGGTGATGTTCGGGTTTTCGGCGTGGAAATCGTCGGCGTAGCCTTGCAAAATTTCGGCGATGGGCGCGTCTACGGCCACGGGATAGTAAACCTGAATGGTAACCGGCTCGGGGGCGGGGGCTTCGGTGGGGACCGCTGTGGGGACTTCGGTGGGGGCTGCCGCCGGGGCCTGGGTGGGCGCGGGGGCGGGGGCTTCGGTGGCCGGGGCGGCCTGTCCGCAGGCGGCCAAAGCCGGCACAAGCAACAAACTGACCAACATTAAACCTGCATACTTCCGGAACTTCATAAATTTCCTCCTTTTGGAATGACTGAATTTTCAAACTCCACGAACAGTACGAACTGCATCCAACTCAACGATATTCGAATTAAACCAGATTTTGCTGTGTGTTACGGGTTGATGCGTAACCGTGTAGATGATTGACCGGACGTGCATGGCCGGCGTGTTTTCCGGCAGGCGCAAAATACGGGCGGCCTCGCCGGCAAGAGCCACGGCCCGAATTCGGGTGTGCATTTGATGCAAAGGCAGGCCCAGAACGGTGTGTAAAAATTGCACCAGATTACCATCAAATTCATTCCAGTCGGCATCGGTTTGGCGAATGGTGGGGGCAAAATAGTCGTTCAGGTAAATGGCCGGTTGCCGACCGGCAAAGACAACCCGTTCAAGATAGAAGAGTACGCCGGTTGAGGGGATGGAAAACGTTTCGCAAACTTCCGGGGGGGGCGTAATATCGGCTGCGGCCAGGGTTTGAAACCGGGGCGTGTATCCGGCAGCCTTGATGATTTGCCGGAAGGAGGCAAAGGCGTTGAGGCTGTCTTTAATGCGCGCCGGCTGGGCCACAAACGTGCCAATTCCGTGCCGGCGCAGGATGAAGCCCTCGCTCTCCAGGGTAATGTAGGCCTCTCGCAAGGTGTTGCGGCTGACGCCCAGTTCCCGGGCCATAGCCGCTTCCGAGGGGAGGCGGTCGCCGCGCTCCAGCCGGCGTTGCGCAATATAATTGCGTATCAAGGCGATGACCTGATTTAAGCGAGTATTTGCCACAACCACTGTGATTTGCCTTACCGAAGTAATTGTTATCGACCAGCAAGAGGTAGGATGTCCAACCTCTTGTATTATACTCGATAAGACCGGGTCTTGTCAACCACAAAAATTATCCGCAAGGACACGACGCATCGCGCCCTGTGCGGACAAACATATACTCAATCGCGTCATAAAATAACAGTAACTACTCAGGCATCAGAGATAAAGTTACCAGTTAGAGCGGCTTTGCCATTTTTTACCCCCCTCAATCCCCCCGTTGACGGGGGGAAGTGTTACATTCTCCCCCCTCACGAGAGGGGGAGTAGTTACAAATAACATGGATTTGCAGAAATGCGCCGGTTTTTGTAGAGGCGACTCTTGTGGTCGCCCAAATTCGGGCTGAAACACAGGGCAACCACAAGGGTTGTCCCTGTCCCGAACCAACATATATCAGTGAAAAACCATGTTCGTTTGTGACGCAGTTGAGTATAACAAACCAATACGGCTTACAGCCCGGCTTCCTGGCGCAACGTCTCGGCCTTGTCTGTATATTCCCATGTAAAACCCATATCGGTGCGGCCGAAGTGACCGTAAGCCGCTGTCTGTTTGAAGACGGGTTTTCGCAAATCAAGCTGCCGGATGATAGCCGCCGGGCGCAGGTCGAAGTGTTTTTCAACCAGTTCCACAATTTTCTCGTCGCTGACCTTGCCGGTGCCGAATGTTTCCACGTTGAGCGAAACGGGATGCGCCACGCCGATGGCGTAGCTGACCTGCAATTCCACGCGGTCGGCCAGACCGGCGGCCACAATATTTTTGGCAATGTAGCGGGTCATGTACGCCGCCGAGCGGTCTACCTTGGTGGCATCCTTACCGGAGAAAGCGCCGCCGCCGTGCCGGGCCACGCCGCCGTATGTATCGACGATAATTTTGCGCCCGGTCAGGCCGGCGTCGCCCTGCGGGCCGCCGGTCACAAAGCGGCCGGTGGGGTTGACAAAGATTTTGGTGTCATCGTCCATCAACTCGACGGGAACCACAGCGTTAATGACGTGCTGAATGACATCGCTGCGAATTTCGTCCTGGGTCACATCGGGGCTGTGTTGGGTAGAGATAACCACGGCGTCCACCCGCTTCGGTTGGCCG
>JAJRUC010000125.1 GCA_024278015.1 Chloroflexota bacterium | reverse complement strand
GGGCGCGAAGCGGTTTCTTCATCAGGGATTAAGGGGGGAGCCACTACAACTTCATCGGCTTGTTGTTTGACAATGAGTGCCACAAGTATTTTACGGATAGACACTTAAGCCGGAGATAGATGCTGCAATGAAATCAATGTTTCAATATTTATTATTTAATCTGGATAACGAGCAATTTGGATTACCGCTGGGGGCGGTGCAGCGCGTGGTCAGAGCCGTGGCCTTAACGCCCGTGCCGCAATCTCCCCCGGATATTCTGGGCGTTCTCAATTTGAGGGGGCAAGTGCTGCCGGTCATCAATCTGCGGCTTCGATTTGGCCTGCCGCCCAAAGAAATGACCTTGTCGGACCAACTTATCATTGCCAATGCGGCAGGCCGGCAAGTTGCCTTTGTCGTTGATGCGGTGAGCGGGGTGATTCAGCCTTCGGTGCAATCGATTGTCTCTGCCCAGGACATATTCTCCGGCATCAGCCATTTGGAAGGCGGCGTGCAAATCGGCAATCGTCTGATTTTTATCCACAAGCCGGAATACCTGCTTATGCCGGAATACGCCGACCAATTGGCCGCCGCGATACAACAGGTGCAATCCGATGAATAGCCAGTTGCTGCCGGATGCGCTGCTGGCGCAGGTCAGCAAGATTATCAGCTCCCGGCTTGGGTTGCATTTTCCCGCCGGCCGGCGGCAGAACCTTGAACACGGGTTAAAAGAAGCCGCCGCCGATTTGGGCTTTGCGCGGACGGCAGATTACGCCGAATGGCTGATTTCCGCAAACCTGACCCCCGCGCAGTTTCAAACTCTGGCCGACCACCTGACCATCGGAGAAACGTATTTCTTCCGGGAGAATTACGGCCTGGATATTTTAAAGGACAAAATTATCCCCGCCCTGATTTCAAAACGCGCCCGGCGCAAACCGTCGCTTCGGCTGTGGAGCGCCGGGTGCAGCACCGGCGAAGAGGCGTATTCGCTGGCAATTTTGCTGGACAAATATTTTCCGCAATTAAAAGACGGACAAGTAACCATTTTAGCCACAGACATTAACACCCGCTTTCTGGAGAAGGCTCAACGGGCAATTTACCGGCAATGGTCGTTCAGAAACACGCCGGAGTGGGTGCAACGGATGTATTTTTCGCACACGGCAGACGGTCAATTTGTTTTGCATCCGCGCGTAAAAAACAGGGTCTCTTTTGCCCACCTGAATTTGGCGGAACAGCGTTATCCCTCATTTGCCAATAATACGTATAATATGGATGTGATTCTGTGCCGAAATGTACTCATCTATTTTAACCGGCCCACCATCAACCGGATCATCGGCCGGTTTGTGCAAACGCTGGCCCCAACCGGCCGGCTACTGGTTGGCCCCAGCGAAGCCGCTTTCATTGCCCACCCTCAACTGCGCCCGCTGCCTCTGGGCAAAGGCACTGTTTTTCAAAAAGAAACCGCCGCGCAGCCCAACCAGCCGAAAGCTCCCCCGCGCCCCGTTTTTCAGCCTGCGGCTACTCCGCCGCCGCGCCCGCCAAAACCGGCAACGCCGGTTAAGCCGGCCGCAAAAACAGATATACTCGCTGAAGTCGCCTCACTATTGGCCCAAAGCGCACATCAGCAAGCCGCCATGTTGCTGCTAAACGCCTTGAAAACCGAAGAAAACAGCGCGCCCCCCAAATCAACGCTCCTGACGCTGTTGGCCCAGGTCTGCGCCAATCAAGGTAATCTGGAGCAAGCCCTGACCTGGATTGAAGAAGCCATCCTGGTTGATAAACTCACGCCCGACCACCATTATTTGCGCGGCACAATTTTACAGGAACAAAATCGGCTCAACGAAGCCCGAAAGGCGTTTAAACGCGCCCTGTTTTTAGACCCGGATTTTGTGCCGGCCCATTTTGCGCTGGGCAACCTGTCGCGGCAAAACAACGAACCGGGCCGCGCCAATCGACATTACCAGGCTGCCCGGCAAGCCCTCAAACAGCATCCCGCAGACAAAATTTTGCCCGCCACCGGCGGATTAACAGTATCTGAATTGACCCATATTCTGCAAGCCTTGTTGTAGAGAATACCGGAAACAGAGGTTCACAATGGAAAATCTTTATCAAACAATTCGGTCTCGACATTCTATCACCAGCAAGTTGGTTGTCCTCTTTCTGGCGATGTCGGTTCTGCCGTTAATGGTTGTGGCCGGGCTGGTTTACAACCAGGCCAGACTGATTTTGACGGATGAAGTCGCCACCAAATTAACGGGCATTCGCAGCAATAAAGTGATTTTGGTTGAGCGTCACTTTGAAAATATATTCGCCAAACTGGAAATTTTTGCCCAAAGCCAGGATGTGCTGCAATTTTTTAATCGCCTGTCAACTTATCAGAAAACCAAACATCTTGCCAACGAAGACAGTTTTGACGTGAACGACCCGGCTTACAGGCAGCTATACAGCCGGTTTGGAGAAAAAATCAATTACTTCCGGCAAGATAACGGCTTTGAAGACATTTACCTGATTGATGCCAACTCCGGGCAAGTGCTGTTCTCTGCGGCGAGGAAGGCGGATTTTGGGGCCAATTTGCTCCACGGCCCCTATCGAGATACGAATCTGGCCCGCATGTGGGAACAAGTGACGGAGACCAAAGCCTTGTCTATTGTTGATTTTGAAGCCTACGAACCGAATGAAGGCCAACCGGCCGCCTTCGCCGGGTATCCTGTTTTTGATGAGCAAGGCGTCTTGCTGGGCGTGTTTGCGGTACAACTATCCACCACCGAAATTAACAACGTGATGCAAAACACCAGCGGTTTGGGAGAGACCGGCGAAACCTACCTGGTTGGCCCGGATATGCTTATGCGTTCCAATTCCCGTTTTTTTGATGACAGCACCATTCTGACGAAACAGGTTGATTCCGCTACGGTAAAAAGGGCGCTAACCGGGCAAAGCGGGGTGGAACCGGTGACTGATTATCGAGGCATACCGGTGCTTTCCGCCTACGAGCCGGTTGATGTGCAAGGCCTGAGATGGGTTCTGCTGGCAGAAATAGACAAAACCGAAGCCTACGCGCCCTTGCAGCAGTTACTGTCTACATTCCTGATATTTTTGGTTATCGGGGTTGTGGTGGTGGGCGGATTGTCTTATCTCATTTCACTGAGCATCACCAGACCCCTGAAAGAAGCTATAAACCTGACTCAAGAAATTAGCGGGGGCAACCTGAACGTGACCCTGCAAGACACCGGGCGCAAAGACGAACTGGGGGTGCTGTACCGCGTTTTGTCTGATATGATAATTGGCCTCCGGCAACAAATTGAACAAATCACCGAAGGCGTCAATGTATTGGTGGCCTCCGTCAGCCAGATTTCAGCCACTACCACCCAACTTACGGCCAGCGCCGCCGAAACGGCTACCTCCATCAGCGAAACGACCGCCACCATTGAAGAGGTGCGCCAAACCGCAGAACTGTCTACGGAAAAAGCCGGACAACTTTCAACCGAGGCCAACAAAGCCAGTCATTCCGGCCTGGAAGGGAAAGCCGCCGTCGAAAAAATTTCTGCCGGCATGTCGCATATCGGTAACCAGATGGAAGCCATTGCCGACAGCATCATCAAACTCAGCGAGCAGAGCCAGGACATCGGCGAAATCATCGCCACCGTTGATGACATTGCAGAACAATCAAACCTGCTGGCCGTCAACGCCGCCATCGAGGCGGCCAAAGCGGGTGAGCAAGGCAAAGGGTTCTCGGTTGTGGCCCAGGAAATCCGGTCGCTGGCCGAACAATCCAAACGCGCCACCACACAGGTGCGGAACATTTTGTATGATATTCAAAAAGCGACCGGCACAGCCGTTATGTCTACTGAACAAGGCACCAAAGCGGTAGAGGCCGGCCTTGTCCAGTCTACCGAAGCCGGACAAGCCATTACCACCCTGGCCGAAAAAATAGCGCAGGCCGCGCAAACGGCGGTGCAAATAGCCGCCTCCAGTCAGGAACAACTGGTAGGGGTAGACCAGGTTACCGGCGCCATGGAAAATATCAATCTGGCCGGCGCCCAAAATGTTGAAAGCGCCAAACAACTTGACGGCGCCGCCAAAAACCTGGAAGCCCTGGGGGCGCAACTCAAGCAAACCATCAGCCGGTATCAATTATAAGAAGCGTGAAAATGTCCGTAAACTGGAACCGCATCTATCAACAACTTGAAACCGCGCGCCGGAATCAAACGGTTGATTTCTCGCCGGATGAAGCCGCCCAAAAGCAACAACTTCTTGCCAGAGCAGAACTGTTGGCCCGCCGCCCCCCCGAAAGCAGCGACTCCGGCGAACAGTTGGAGGTACTCACCTTTCTGCTGGGCGATGAAACGTTTGCCATAGCCCTGGCGCACATCCGAACCGTTTACCCGCCCACCCCCATTACGCCCGTGCCCTGCACGCCGTCATTCATTCAGGGCATTATTCAGGCGCATGGCAAGTTGTATTCGGTTGTTGATTTGAAGAAATTCTTCAAAATAACGGCCCACACCACGCCGAACACCCAGACCATCATTATTTTGCAAAGCCACGCCACAGGCGAACTGGCCGTATCGGTGGATAAAATCATTACCATGCGTTCAATTCCCCCGGCAGCCATCCAGCCGGCCCTGTCTGCGGCCAACAGCGCGCGCACAGATTATATACGCGGTATCACCAACGACCCGCTCGTTATTATTGACGCCCCCCGCATACTGGCAGACCAGCGTCTGGTTGTTGATGAAGAGGTGACCGGCTAAATGAAACGAGGACATCCGCATGGATGACGCCAAAGAACAAGCCTTTTTGCGTCAATTAAAAGAGACGTTTCGGATTGAGGCCCGCGAACATCTGCAAGCCATTACGGCTCAATTAATTGAAATTGAAGAAGAGACCGAACCGGAAAAGCAACTTGCAATCATTGAACGGACGTTTCGGGAAGCGCACAGCCTGAAGGGCGCGGCCAGGGCCGTTAATATGCTTGACATCGAAACCCTTTGCCAAGCGGTGGAGTCGGTTTTTTCCGCCGCCAAACACGGCAATATATCCCTGTCTTCAACGGCCTTCGATTTGCTGCACCACACCACCGATATGATAGATACCCTGCTCTTCAGCCATGAAGACGAGGTATCGCCCGATGTGATAGATGATGTCGTCACCCATTTGAACCGGCTGGAAACCACCGGCCACGCCGCCGCGCCCACCGATACCCCGGCTCCGCCGCCGAAAACACCGCAAGACAAGCATCACATGCCGGACACCATCAGAATTGCCACCGCCAAGCTGGACACGCTGCTGCACGAAACTGAAGAAATGCTGTCAATAAAACTGACCACTGCCCAGCGGGCGGCAGATATGCGCCGGCTCGTCAATCGATTTGATTTGTGGCACAAAGAATGGGGGCGGCTCTCAACCGACCTGCGCCGGGTGCAACAGTTTGTCGAAACCTCGCCGGCCGACAGCCACCCGATTACCCCGTCGGTGCAGAAGCTGGCCGATTTTTTAAACTGGAATCAGGTCTATTTTGAAGATTTGAGCAACCGGTTAACCGCCCTGACCCAGGTTGTGGAACAGGACCGGCACGATACCGGCGCCCTGATTAACAATTTACTGAACGATGCCAAAAAAAGCCTGATGCTGCCCTTCTCTACCCTGCTGGATTCATTCCCCAAAATGGTTCGGGATTTGGCCAGGGCGCAAAACAAAAAGATAGCGTTCACCATATCCGGGGGCGAAATTGAAATTGACCGCCGCATACTGGAAGAAGTGAAAGCGCCGTTGATGCACATCTTGCGTAATTGCGTAGACCACGGTATCGAAAGGCCGGAGATACGGCACAAGCAGCAAAAACCACCCCAGGGAACAATCGTCATGTCGGTCTCGCAACTGGATGCCGCCAAAGTGGAAATTAACATATCAGACGACGGGGCCGGCATCAACCAGGACAGAGTGAAAGCGGCGGCAGAAAGATACGGCATTATCTCTGCCGAAGAAGCAGACAGGCTGCAAGAACAGGATATTCTGGCGCTCATCTTTCGCTCGGCGTTGTCTACCAGCGCCATCATCACCGATATTTCCGGGCGGGGGCTGGGCATGGCTATCGCCAAAGAAAAGGTGGAACAACTGGGCGGCACAATTGCCGTTTCTACAGCCGTCGGCATGGGAACATCCTTTCAGATTATGCTGCCCATTACTGTATCAACCTTCAGGGGGGTGCTGGTTGGCTGCCAACGACAAACATTCATTATGCCCACAACGGCTGTACAACGGGTACTCAACCCCAACCCGCAAGACATTCAGGCGGTGCAAGGCAAACGCACCATCACCCTGAATGGTCGTTCCGTGCCGATTGTGTCTTTAAACGAAACCCTGGAACTACTCCTCCCTCCCCACGCCGATACCCGGCCCAATGGCGACACCCTGCCGCTAATTATTTTGGGTTATGATACCCACGCAATTGCGTTTTCTGTTGACCGGATACTCGATGAACAGGAAGTTCTGGTCAAAAATTTCGGCTGGCCGCTAAAACGGGTGCGGAACGTCAGCGGGGCGGCCATGTTGGGGTCCGGGCAGGTGGTACCCATCCTGAACCCAGCCGACCTGATAAAATCGGCGGCTACCATCCGGGAGGCAATGGCCCGGCCGACTGCCCGAACAGACGCGGCAGACACGGCCTCCAAATCCATCCTCATTGTCGAAGATTCCATCACTTCCAGAATGTTGCTGAAAAACGTGCTGGAAGGAGCCGGCTATCAGGTTAGCACCACGGTTGACGGCGTTGAGGCGTTGACCGCGCTCAAAAATAATCCGGTTGACCTGGTTGTTTCAGATATAGAAATGCCCAGAATGAACGGCTTTGACCTGGCCGCCAAAATCAAGGGTGATGAAGCGCTGGCCGAAACACCGGTTGTGCTGGTCACGTCCCTCAGTTCCAAAGAAGACAAGGAACGGGGCATTGATGTCGGTGCGGATGCGTATATTATCAAAAGCAATTTCGACCAATCCAATCTGCTGAATATTATTGAGAGGCTGATATAGCCGCGCCATGATAAAATTACTCATTATCGACGATTCGATTGTCGCCAGAAAGCAACTCAACCACATTTTTGAAGCCGACCCGGACATCTCGGTGGTAGGTATGGCCCGGAACGGCGTTGAAGCGATTGACCTGGTCAGCCGGTTGCAGCCCGACGTAGCCACAATGGATATTATGATGCCCAAACTGGACGGCATTGAAACAACGCGGCAATTGATGCAGACCCGCCCGTTGCCGATTGTGATTGTCAGCGCCAACTGGAACGAGCGCGAAGTGGAAATGACCTTCAAGGCCATTGAAGCCGGGGCAATTACCCTGGTTACCAAGCCGGTGGGGATAGGCCACCCGGATTATAACAAGATGGCCGCCGCCCTGGTGCAGACCGTCAAAACGATGTCTGAGGTAAAGATGGTGCGGCGCTGGGCTTCCCGACGCGCAAAGCGCGCCCCCCAACCGCGAAAAACAATCGTTGCCCAGGCTGTCAAGCTGGTGGCAATCGGCGTTTCAACGGGAGGGCCGCCGGTGCTGCAAACCATTCTGTCGGCCTTGCCCGCCGATTTCCCGGCCCCTATTATGATTGTGCAGCACATTGTAGCCGGTTTTTTGCCGGGGCTGGTAAACTGGCTACGCGGGTATTCCACCTTGCCCGTTCACATTGCCGAACATGGAACGCGCCTGGAAGCCGGGCACATTTATTTTGCCCCCAATAACTGGCAGATGGGCGTTACAAAATGGGGAACAATAGCCCTCAGCCAGGCTGATGAAGAACACAACCTTAAACCGGCAGCCTCTTACCTGTTTCGCAGCGCAGCCCGTCATTACGGCCCGAAAGCGGTGGGCATTTTGCTGACCGGCATGGGCCGCGACGGCGCCGAAGCGTTAAAATTACTCAAAGACCGGCGCGCCGTAACCATCGTCCAAAACAAGGAAACCTGCGTGGTTTTTGGTATGCCCGCCGCCGCCATTCAACTGGGCGCGGCAGATTACATTTTGCCGCCAAAACAAATAATCCGCACGCTGCTTGCGCTTGTTTCAAAAAATAACCCGGAGGTGCGTTGATATGACTGACATAAATCCAGCCGACATCCGCATTTTAATTGCAGAAGACAGCCTCACCCAGGCGGTCAAACTGGAATACATCCTGAAAAACGAATCATTTACCGTAACCACAGCCAGAAACGGCCTTGAGGCCTGGCAATTGCTGCAAACCAGCAAACCCACCATCATCATCAGCGATATTGTTATGCCGGAAATGGACGGCTATGAACTGTGCCGCCGTATTAAGGCCGATGAATCGTATCGGAACATTCCTGTTATTTTGCTGACCTCCCTGTCTGATTTGCAGGATGTCATCAACGCCCTGGAAAGTGGCGCCGATAACTTTGTGACCAAACCTTACACCGCCGAGTTTCTCCTGTCTCGCATCAAGCATATCCTGATAAACCAGAAACTGCGGGCAGATTCTTCGATGGACACAGGCATTGATATTTTCTTTGCCAACCAGCAATTCGTGTTATCTTCTGAACCGGCTCAAATTGTAGATTTGTTGCTGTCTACCTTTGAAAACGCCGTCCAGAAAAATACGGAGTTACAGGAAGCCAACCGAAATTTAATAGCCATGCAGCGAGAACTGCAACAAACAAACAAAAAGCTGGAATTACTCAACAACCAGAAAGACTATTTTTTGGGGATGGCCGCCCACGATTTGCGGAATCCACTGGCGCACATCACCACCATCACCGAGATACTGACCGATGATCTGGCCGGCGTGATGACCAGGCAGCAGAAAGAACTGCTGGGAATGGCCCACGAATCGAGCATGTTAATGGTCGATTTGATTGAAGAATTGCTGGACATCGCCAAAATCGAATCAGGCAAACTGGAACTCAAGCTGCAACGCACGGAACTCATCGCCTTTGTGGAGCGTAATATTAATTTTAATCGCACCCTGGCCGCCCGGAAAGACATTGCCCTTGAATTTCTGCACGATGGCTCCAATCCCGTTGTGAACATAGACCCGCAGAAAATGAAACAGGTTTTGAACAATCTGGTCGGCAACGCCATCAAGTTTTCGCATCCGCATACGCGCATTACCGTGAGCATTACCGGCCAAAGCGAACACGCGCTGATTTCAGTTCGGGATGAAGGTCAGGGTATTCCCCCCAACGAACTGGACAAGGTGTTTATTCCCTTCAAACGAACCAGTGTCAGCAGCACCGCCGGAGAGCGCAGCACCGGCCTGGGGCTGGCTATCGTCAAAAAAATTGTGGATGGACACGGCGGCAAAATCTGGGTGGAAAGTGAAGTGGGCAAAGGCTCTACGTTCTTCGTCTCGCTGGCCCCGGCAAGTTGACCACCGGCAATTCTCATTACGGCGCGATAACGACTCTGCCGGCTTGTCAAAACGAGATTTGCCGGTTGACCATGACAGTTTTTGACAGGACGGACAACTTGTTGTAAACTCGCTGCAATTCACACGAGAACGAATGATGATTGCAAATATGCCCACCACTACCAAGCGCACCATCAAGCCGGACACCTTGTCTGGTTAGTTGTGTTGCTTGAGAGAAATCAGGGCATCGCGGCTTGTCAGACATTTCTGATGAGCCGTTTTTTTATTCAAAATTTTAGGAGGAAAAAATGTCCGGAAAAATCGCCGAATGTCCCGAATGCGCCGCCAAGGTGGCTTTACCCGCCGATGTGATGGAAGGGGAAATTGTCCAATGTCCCGAATGCGGGCTGGAACTGGAAGTGCTGTCGCTGAATCCGCTTTCGCTGGCGCAAGCCCCCGAAGAAGAGGAAGACTGGGGCGAGTAAAGTAATGCAAAATGAAAAATTCAAAATGAAAAACCGAAAGCGTGAAATCCAATGACTCAACCAGGAATTGCAATGCTCCATTCGCGGGTGCGGGTGGAAGAAAAACTGCTCATTCAAGCCTTCGCCGACCATAATACGCCGGTGGATTTGATTGACGACCGGAAAATTGTGTTCGATTTGCAGGGCAACGGCTGGGGGAAATATGACGTGGTGCTGGAACGATGCGTCAACCATTCGCGGGCATTGTACGCTTTGCGCATCCTGAATGACTGGGGCATCCCCACGGTCAACACGTATGAAGTGGCGGCAATCTGCGGCAACAAACTGGAAACGACCTCGGCGCTGGTGCGCGAGAATATCCCCGTGCCGCGCAGCAAAATTGCCTTCACGCCGGAATCGGCGTTGCAGGCAATCGAAGAATTGGGCTATCCGGTGGTGCTCAAGCCCGCCGTCGGCTCGTGGGGGCGGCTGCTCTCAAAAATCAACGACCGTGAAGCGGCGGAAGCTGTGTTGGAACACAAACAGGTACTCGGCACGTATCACCATTCCATCTTTTATATTCAGGAATATGTGAACAAACCCGCGCGCGACATCCGCAGTTTTGTGGTCGGCGATGAAACCGTGGCGGCGATTTACCGCTATTCCGACCACTGGATTACCAACACCGCGCGCGGCGGACACGCCGAAAATTGCCCCGTCACCCCCGAAATTGACCGCCTTTCGCTGGCGGCGGCGAGAGCCGTCGGCGGGGGGGTGGTTGCCATTGACCTGCTGGAAACCGCCGACGGGCAATTGCTGGTCAATGAAGTGAATTACACCATGGAATTTCGGAACAGCATTGATACCACCGGCGTGAATATCCCCTCGCGGGTGGTGGATTATGTTTTGGAAGTGGCGAAGAATCGGTAATGAAACCCCCTCCCTATCCCTCCCCCTAAAAAGGGGGAGGGGATTTTCCCCCGAAATCGGGGGAGGAGCTAACTTCCCCCCTCACGAGGGGGGATTGAACGGAATGGTTAATAATGCTGCCCGCCCAAACCAACTTCCCCCCTCACGAGGGGGGATTGAACGGAATGGTTAATAATGCTGCCCGCCCAAACCAACTTCCCCCCTCATGAGGGGGGATTGAGGGGGGTAAAATATGTCAAGTGCGTAACTCCTGAAATATTTAAATCGATGACCATATAGCTACATTTTATCACCCCAAAAAGGAGGCTTCCGATGTCCGGCGAATTAATCAACTTTACCCGTGGTGTGCCCGCCACCGAATCATTCCCCATTGCGGAAATGAGCGCGGCGGCGGAGCGCGCCGTCCAAAAATACGGCACAACCATTTTGCAGTACGGCAAATCGGTTGGATTTTTGCCGCTGGTGGAATGGCTGGCGGAATGGCAGGGCGTGCAGCCGAATCAAGTGCTCACCGCCAACGGCTCGCTCAGCCTGATTGAGTTTTTCGGCTACCATTTCATTGAACCGGGCGACACTGTTTTTGTGGAAGTGCCCACCTACGACCGCACCATCACCCTGCTGCGCCGACACCACGCCAATATCGTCGGTATTCCGCTGGAAGCGGACGGGCTGGACGTGGACGCGCTCGAAGCGGCGTTGCAGCAGCAAGTTCCCAAATTTTTCTACCTCATCCCCGATTTCCAGAACCCGGCAGGGGCGACATACTCGCTCGAAAAACGCCGGAAGCTGGTCGAACTGG
>JAJRUC010000124.1 GCA_024278015.1 Chloroflexota bacterium | reverse complement strand
GGAGCGTTGCTGGCGGGGGTGCTGGTGATTGTGGCATTGGGCTATGCGTTCAAAACGCCGTTGACTCTGTGGCTGGAACGGCACGTTTTGCGCCGCTTGGGCTGAGACCCCGGAAAAACAGGGGCGTTTCAGTTTTGGGGCAGGCATGCAGGGGCACGCCGCCGCGTGCCCCTGCGGAGGATGCCATTTGCATCAAATTTGCGGAAGAGCAGGGGCGGCTCGCGAGCCGCCCCTGCAAGCCATATGCAACACGAAAATACCCGTGTGCCCCCAAATTGAAACGCACCCCGGAAAAACAGGGGCGTTGACTCTCGCCGGCCCTCATGGTATACTGCCTGCGTTTTAGCCCGTATCATAATGGAAAGAGGATGATTGTTGAAGGCACTTTGCGTCAGCGACAAGGTTGTCAATGGATTGTATAATCCATCGATACTTACCATTGCCAGGGATGTGGATATTGTTTTGGGCTGCGGCGATTTGCCGTATTATTATCTGGAATATCTGCTGACCATGCTGAACGTGCCGTTATATTACGTGCATGGCAATCACGATTCTGAAGTGGAATACACCCCCAACGGCGAACCGTTAACCGGCCCCGGCGGCGGCACCAATCTGGACGGCCGCATTTGCATGGTCAACGGCTTGATGGTGGCCGGGCTGGAAGGCTCTGTCCGCTACAAGTCGGAAGGCAGCTTTCAGTACACCGAGGCCGAAATGTGGCACAAGGTTTTTCGGCTGGCCGGCAAATTGACGCTGTACCGGCTCTTCAAAAAACAAACGCTCGATATTCTCGTTGCTCATTCGCCGCCGTTGGGTATTCATAATGGTAGAGACCATGTTCATCGCGGCTTCAACTCATTTTTGTGGTTGATGCGTGTTTTCAAACCGCGCTATTTGTTCCACGGCCACCATCACGTGTATATGCGCACCGAACAAACCGTCACCCTTTACCGGCAAACCATTGTCAACAATATTTATCCCTGGAAAATTCTGGATATTGCCGCTGAAAGGATGTATTTTCAGCCCGCCGCCTCACCGTAAATGCAATTGAAACAAGGAAAGCATTGTGTCTAATCAGCCGAAAGTTGTAGCCTTTCAAGGCGAGCGCGGCGCGTATAGCGAAGCCGCCGCCGTCAGTTATTTTGGGCGTAATATTAACCCGTTGCCCTGCGCCTCCTTCGAGGCCGTTTTTGAGGCCGTGGTGCAGGGCCAGGCCCGGCAGGGCATCATCCCCATCGAAAATTCGCTGGCGGGCAGTATCCATCGCAACTACGACCTCCTTCTGCGCTACAATTTGACCATTGTGGGAGAGGTGCAGTTGCGCGTTGCCCACCAGTTGATGGTGTTGCCCGGCGTTGCCCCCGCAAATGTGCAGCGAATCTACTCGCACCCGCAGGCGCTGGCCCAGTGCGAGCGCTCCATCACCGCCCACTTTCCCCATGCCGAGCGCGTGACCACCTACGACACCGCCGGCAGCGCCAAAATGCTGCGCGAACAAAATATCACTGCCGGGGCGGCCATCGCCGGCCAACGCGCCGCCGAAATTTATGACATGGAAATACTGCGCCGCGATTTTGAAGATAATCCCGAAAATTACACCCGCTTTCTGATTATCGCCCCGGAGCCGGTTGCGCCCCGGTCTGAAGCCAAAACATCCATTGTCTTTTCAATGCGAAACGCGCCCGGCGCGCTGTTCAAAAGTATGGCCGTGTTCGCCCTGCGTGACATTGACCTGACCAAAATTGAATCGCGGCCCTGGCAGGGTAAACGCTGGCAATACATGTTCTATCTCGATTTTATCGGCAGTCAGGAGCAGCCGCATTGCCGGAACGCGCTCAATAATTTGCAGGAAATTACCGGGTTTTTGCGTATTCTGGGGTCGTATGACCGGGAAGTGTAATACCCTGGGTTCGATAATACAGGCATTTTGATTTTCTCCCCCTTAAGCCCCTCTTCAGGGGGAGGGTTGGGGAGGGGGTCATTTTCAGAGGAGTGTGACCATGAGGATAATCAGCGTGTTCGGCAGCGCGGCTCCGCAGCCCGGCTCTGCCGATTACGAACTGGCCCGGCAGATGGGCCGCTTGCTGGCCGAAGCGGGCTTTGCGGCGCAAACCGGCGGCTACGGCGGGGTGATGGCCGCCGTCAGCCAGGGGGCCGCCGTAGCGGGCGGGCATGTGCTGGGCATTACCTGCGCCCAAATCGAAACCTTTCGGCCCGTGTCGCCGAACCAGTGGCTGACCGAGGAAATAAAATACCAAACCCTGCGCCGGCGACTGGCCCATCTGACTGAAAAATGCGACGGCATGGTGGTGATGCCCGGCGGCGTGGGCACGCTCACCGAGCTGGCCCTCAGTTGGAATATGATTCTGGTGGGCGAGATTCCGCCGCGCCCGCTGATTGCGGTCGGCGGCCTGTGGGCCGGAATGCTCAATGCCTTCATCAACCCGGCTTACGTGACCCCTCAATTTGCCGCGCTGGTGCAATCGGCCAAAACTCCACGGGAGGCAATCCGGTTATTAATGAAGGCGGTGGCTTAAAATGACCCCTCAAGTTCTGGTGCGGCCGGCAGCGGCAGCCGATATGGAGACGATTGCCCATTTAAAATCGCTGGCCTTCGGCGGCGATGATGTTATTATTGAGGCCGACCAGACCGGCCGGCGATGCGCGGTGGAGACCATCATTGTGGCCGAAGCGGCGGGAGAGGTGGTGGGCACCGCCTGCGCGTTTCCCACCCAAATGTGGCTCAGCGGCGTGCCCGTTTCAATGGGGGCTGTGGCCGATGTGACCACGCATCCCGACTACCGGCGGCAGGGTATCTTTCAGATGATGATGGAGTACCTGTTGCAGCGCATGGCCGGTCAAAAGCTCGCCGTCTCTGCCCTGTTCCCGGCGGCGCATCCCCTGTACCATCGATTTGAATACGCGGCGGCAGCCACCTGCCATGCATACGGCATTAATCCCCAAAACCTGACCGTTTTATCGGAGCGGAGCCGCGTGCGCCCCTTTGCTGAAACCGATTTGCCGGCTTTGCAATCCATCTATCGCGGCGGGCAGCTTAGCCGGGCCGACGGCCGGTTGACCCGGTCGGCGGAACGCTGGCGCGTTATCATCAACGCGACGCTGCGTCGGAAGGATACCCACATAGTGGTGTACGATGACGGCGGTGTTTCCGGCTATTTAAGGTACACGCTGACCGCCGATGGCGCGCTGCAAGTGGCCGAGATGTTTGTGGCCGCCGATGCCGCCTATCGCGGCTTGTGGGGGTATCTGGCTGCTCAGCCGGTGGCCGCCATTGATTATATCGCTCCCGCCGATGACCCTATCTTTCAGATGCTCACTGTCCCCGCCGACCGGTATGGCGGCAACCGGGGCTGGTGTTTCGATGACGTTTTTCACGTTACAGCCGGCTTTATGCTGCGCATCATAGACCTGCCCGCAGCCCTGACGGCCCGGTTTTATCCGCACGATATGATGGGCCGGTACGTGCTGAAAATTCACGACCCCCGGTTGCCCGGCAATCAGGCCCCGCTTGCCTTTCGGCTGGTGGACGGCCGGCCCGAAGTGCGCCCCGCCCAGGCCGGTCAGACGCCCCACCTTGAAACCGACATCGCCACCTTTGCGCAGGTGTATTGCGGGTTTTTGTCGCCGGAGCAGGCCCGTCGCCTGGGCAGACTTCAGGCCGATGATGATACCATCGCCTGGTTGGGCAAGGCTATGGCGCTAAAACCGCTGTACATCCATCAAGGCGACTGGTTTTAAGACCTCAATTCGAGACAACAACCATTTGTTTTTAAGCGGAAAATCCGGATAATTGTACATGAAATAAAGCGCGCGAGGTTGAGCCGGGTGTCTGTCCGTAAAATGTGTGAGGTTGTCATAGCAAAATGACAAGCCGATGAAGTTGCGCCTTTCTCCATCTCCCCGTACCCCTTCGCCGTCGCTCAGTGTGACATAAATCTTCGACGGACAGAGGCTAGGAGGAGACAACTTCCGGCGAGGGTAAAATGATGCTTGTCCGGCCGGCGTTTGCAGTCCCCGGCCGGCCGGCTTGAAGGGACACCGGCCGGCCGGCGCAGGTCTTCAAAATATTAAACGTCTCCACCGACATCGGGCGGCTGCCGAACCCTTCGGTGGCGATGACGGGTATGGCGGGCGGGGGCGTCATTTTCAGCAGGGCGGCATCGATACTGCCCACAATAATGCCCCCCAGTCCAATCGCTTCTGCGTGGCGAATGGCCTCTGCGGTGATGCTGCCCCCGGCCAGATAGATAACGTGCCGGTCCAACACGGCAAAGGCTTCGCCCTGAATAGAGGCTTGCGGGTCTTCCGAAAAGAGTTTCAACGGGCCGTAGCTTTCGCCGCCCAGACCGCAGGCCGCCTGAATATGCGTGCCGGTCACTTCGATGGTAACGCTGTGGCCGTAATCCACCTCCACAACCCGGCCGTCAACCAGGGCGGGCACTTGTTGGTGCGGTGTTTCCGTTTCTATCAGCACGTATTCATCCACCAGGGCGATGATTGTGCCGTTGACCGTTGCCTTGCACGTTTTTTTGAAAAAAGGCAAGCGCCCCTGATGTTCGGCGATGACTTCTCCGGCTTCAACTTTGTCGCCTGCCTGCTTAAGCAGCACCGCTTGCGGCTCCACATCGGGTAAATCCAGCGCCTGGGCCAAATTGACTACTGCGAAATGGGCAGGGTTGGGGCTTTCGGCGACAAGGGTGGTGGCGCTGACAGACTGCCCCTGGCTAACCAGTATCCGGCCCGGCGCAGAAAGCGCCCGCTTGACCTGAAAGGTGGCATTTTGCTGAATTTTTGGGTACGGCCGATTTTGCGGCATAGGTGTCAGTCCGTTGTTGCCGGGGCAATGTCCGGCTCTGTTTCCACATTAAGTTGTGCCAGCCAGGTTTGAAGCAGCCGGCGGCGGTCGGCATCGGTTTTGGGCAGGATGATGGGCCGGCCCCGGGTGTCGATGATAATTCCCAGCTCGCCCCCCTGCACCTGGGCGGCCATACCCCGGCCCGGATATTTGCCCGACGGGTGCAGGCTGAAGTTGCGGGTGGGGCGCACTTCCAGCGAGGCTTTTTCATTGGCGGTCAGGGGGATAACCTCCAATACCCCAAAGGGGATTTTCATTTCGATGCGGCGGTCATCCTGATAAGTCATTTTGAATTTCAAGGCAGTTTCGCCGGGGCGGCCCAGACCCACCGGGGCCACCACGGTTCCCAACTGGCGCAGGGCATCGAAGGCGGCCAGTTGGGCCGCGGCCAATGGTTCGGCCAGGGCGATGCTCCCCAGCAGTCTGACCAGCCCGTGATTATCCAGCGTTAAACTGCAAATGCCCGCCGGTTCAAAGCCGTCCAGCAGGGCCAGGGCGGCCAGGGCCGCGTGGGGCAGGGCGGTCAGGGCTTCACCCGCCCCCACAATCAAATCCCAATCAAACCAGTCTCCGCGATGGCCTTCTTCATCCAGCCATGCCCGTTTGGCTTGCCCGGCAATCAGGCGGATGGCTTCCCGCACACCGGCCAGGTGGAGATAACGGTCTTCGTTATCCTGGGGCGGCGTTTGGGCGGCTGTCAAGGCCCGGTTGTAAAGGGCGTTTCGCAAGTCGTCCGCCTCAATTTCAAAGGGCAACCAGCGTCGCCAGGCTTCCACTTCAGTTTGATTCAAGAGGGCAGGCAAAGAGACGCCGCTGCCAATATCAGACCGAATGATATGCCGTTGCAAGTTGTGTCGGGCGGCAACCAGGGTGGTGGCGGCGCTGCCCACATCAACCCCCAAAACGTTCACGTTATGGCTTTGCCCCAGATAGTGAATGGTCTGCACAAACGATTTGGCGGTGGGGACAATGCCGCTGCTTCCCCACCGGGAAAGGCGGTTAAACCCCGGCAAGCGGCTCATTTTGCGCTGCATGTAGAGGATGTCCAGCTCCGGTTGAACGCTGCTAAAGTCGTGGTGCGACAGAGTGGGCAAGATGTTGTTAATCGGTTT
>JAJRUC010000123.1 GCA_024278015.1 Chloroflexota bacterium | reverse complement strand
CGTAATCGCCGTGTAAAGCGTCCTTTGGGCGTTCCACGGCGATGGTAGCGAAGTCAAGCTCGAAGGGGGCCAGCGCGCCGCCGGTTTGGGCGGCCTTAACTGCATCGTACAGCAAGCCTGCAATTTTTTTCTGCATAGCATAACCTGTCCTTTCCCGGCGCACGGCCCGGCAGCCGACGCGCCCGGTCCTTTAACAATTAATCAGCTATGAAAGTAACACTTTTCAGGCTAATGGGCAAAATCGGCTTGAGAATCATTGAACCCGGCGCCCCACAGTATGCAAAAAGCCGCCATCGGATGACAGCGGCCTGGGGGACTCTTTGAAATTTTGGTTCTACTCACCTGACAGTTTCAAGAAAAGCAGTCCACAGATATACACAGAGGGACACAGATAAAACTCAAATGATGAAGTGTCATCTCCACTCTGTATGCTGTGGGGGTATCCACGGGTTATCCTGAGCCAAAAAATAAAAATTTGCGGGCATCTGTGGACACAGTCAACCTGTTTCCAAACTGTCAGGTGTCCAGCGTCGTGTCAAGTGTATTTTGATGAGTAGGGGTACGCTGCAGCGTGCCCCTGCACACAAATCGCTTCTACCTGTCAAAACACAGTTGACACAACACTGGATTTGGGTTCGGAAATTACGGTACGGTCACAATCACGGTTTCGTTTGAGGCGGCGGGCAGGGTGAACGGCTCGCCGGCGGCTACAATCTCGCTGGCGGCAGACAGGCTGACCGCCCAGCGAAACGGCCCGGTGCCGAAGTCCTTGGGGGCCACCCACCACGTCACCGTCCCGTTTTCAACTGCGCCCCGCCAGCCGTCCACATCGTGCCAAGCACCATTAATGTCTTGCCATTGCACTACGCTCCACGGCCCGGCATGGGTTTGCAAAACAAGCTGCGCCCCTGCCGGAGAAAATTTTTCCGGGGTGGGCGCCGGGCTGGGGGTGGGGCGCGGCGGCAATCCGGCAAAAACCGGGGCCAAACCGGTCAAGGTCAGCAGCATCGCCACCACCACCACCGATAATCCGTAAGATTTTTTCGACATCTTTCAAGCCTCCGTTGTTTGAAACTGACCACTGTCGCCGGTTATTGAATCAGACCAAATGCCAACAAACGATGATAACATACGGCAATTTCAACACCAGCCGCTACCTTACACTATAACATAATAACCGGGATATTGTCAGTAAAGTTGACGTAAATATCGCGGCTGTTGCAACGCCTGTTTTGGCGGCAACGCCTTCGCCGTCGCCCGGTGTGATATTAATGTACGGCCAAACACCAAATCCCTATCGGCCTGACGTCCATTTTTGGGTTTAGCTTCAGTAGCGTATAATTGCCGGTGTAACCTGGCAAATACGCCCGAAAAAGGAATTGCTCATGCAGCTTGGCATCGTCTTCCCCCAAACCGAAATCGGCAGCGACCCCGTTGTCGTCAAGGATTTTGCCCAGGCCCTGGAAGCATTGGGCTATCGGTACATTTTAACCTACGAACACGTGTTGGGGGCCGACCCCAACCGCCCCGGCTGGGAAGGGTATCGCCCCTATGATTTCCGCGACGCTTTTCACGAGCCGTTTGTGCTGTTCGGCTATTTGGCGGGCCTGACCCAAACCCTGGAATTTGCCACCGGCATTTTGGTGCTGCCCCAGCGACAGGCGCCACTGGTAGCCAAGCAAGCCGCCCAGGTCGATTTGCTTTCCGGCGGGCGCTTTCGGCTGGGGGTGGGCGTGGGCTGGAACGAGGCCGAGTTTGAGGGCATGGGCGCAAACTTCCACAACCGGGGCCAACGCATTGAAGAGCAGGTGCAGCTCATCCGCCAATTGTGGCGGGAACCGCTGGTCTCTTTTGCAGGCCGGTACCACACCGTCAACCGGCTGGGGCTAAACCCGCTGCCGGCCCGCCGTATTCCCGTCTGGTTTGGCGGCTTTGCCGATATTGTTTTGCAGCGGGCGGCCCGGCTGGGCGACGGCTGGTTTCCCGGCGGACGGCCCGGCCCGGCCCTGCAAGCCCAACTGACGCGGCTGGACGGCTATCTGGCGGCAGAAGGCCGCTCGCGGACAGATTTCGGCATTGACGGCCGCTTTAAGCTGAAAGACCTGCCCCCCGCCGGGTGGGAAGCCGAAATTGAAGCCTGGCATCAACTGGGAGCCAGCCACCTGGCCCTGAGTACGATGGGCATGGGGCTTGCCTCGCCGCAAGCCCATTTAAACATCCTGCAAGACTTGCAGCCCGTTGTGGCCGAGTTTAATCAGCGATGACGAAAGGAACACTCAATGAGCGCTATTAATCGCGTAGTTTTGATTGTACTCGATAGCGTCGGCTGTGGCGATGCGCCCGATGCCGCCGCTTTTGGCGACGAAGGCAGCAACACCCTGGGCAATATTGCCCGCGCCGTGGGCGGGTTAAACCTGCCTCATCTGGGGGCGATGGGCCTGGGCCACCTGACCGACATTGAAGGCGTGCCCCCCGCCGAACCACTGGGGGCCTGTGGCCGTTTAACCGAAACCGGTGCCGGCAAAGACACCACTACCGGCCATTGGGAACTGGGCGGGGTGCCCCTGACGCAGGCTTTCCCCACCTTTCCCCACGGCTTTCCCGCCGACCTGCTGGCCGAATTTTCGGCCCGAATTGGCCGGGGCTGGCTGGGCAACTATCCCGCTTCCGGCACGGAAATCATCAAGGAACTGGGCGAAGAACACATGCGCACCGGCAAGCCCATCGTTTACACCTCTGCCGACAGCGTCTTTCAAATTGCCGCCCACACCACTGTGATTCCCCTGCCGGAATTGTATCGCCAGTGTAAAATTGCCCGCAATCTGCTAACCGGGCCGCTGGCCGTGGGCCGGGTTATCGCCCGCCCGTTTGTGGGCCAACCGGGCCACTTTACCCGCACCGAAGACCGCCGCGACTTCAGCCTGACTCCCCCCGCCGATACCCTGCTGGACGTGGTCAAAGCCGCCGGGCTGGAAACGATGGCCGTCGGCAAAATTGAAGATATTTTTGCCCACCGGGGCATTACCCAGAGCAACCACACCGGCAACAACATGGCCGGCGTAGAGGCCACCATCAACTTTATCAGGCAGGGCGACCCCGGCCTGATTTTCACCAATCTGGTTGATTTTGACGCGCTGTACGGGCACAGAAACAACCCGCGCGGGTACGCCGAGGCCCTGGAAGCCTTCGATGCCCGCCTGCCGGAGATTCTTTCGGCCTTGCAGGCGGGTGATGCGCTGATGATTACCGCCGACCACGGCAACGACCCCACCACCCCCGGCACCGACCACTCGCGGGAGCGCGTGCCGCTGCTCATCAGCGGGCAAGCGGTTCGGCCCGGCCTCAATTTCGGCGCGCGGCCCCGTTTTTCAGATTTGGCCGCCACCGCCGCCGACATGCTGGGGCTGTCGTGGCGCGGAGCCGGGCAATCGTTTGCCGGGCAAATTATGCGGTAGCCGCAACCGGCGCATTACATTGTCCCCGGCCCCGGGATGTTGTATAATGACGACAGGTTCTTTGGCAATTTAATTAAAATCAGGAGGGGTATCTTATGGAAAATTTAGTATCCAGTCTATTTTGTTTTGCCGGTGTGGGCGTCTTTTTCCTGTTGCTGTTTCTGGCGACCGCCGTCAGAATTGTGCAGGAATATGAACGGGGGGTTATTTTTCGGCTGGGGCGGTTGATAGGGGCCAAAGGGCCGGGCCTGTTTTTGCTCATCCCCTTCATTGACCGGATGATTAAGGTTGATTTGCGGGTTGTGACCCTGGATGTGCCTTCGCAAGAGGCCATCACCAAAGACAATGTTACTCTTAAAGTGAACGCCGTGGTTTATTTCAAGGTCTTCATACCGGAAGCAGCCGTGGTGCAAATAGAAGACTATCGCCGGGCCACGTGGCAAATTGCCCAAACCACCCTGCGAAACGTCATCGGCCAGAGCGAACTTGACGAACTGCTGGCCCATCGAGAGAAAGTCAACAACCAGCTTCAACAGATTATTGATGAGCAAACCGAACCCTGGGGCATAAAAGTAACCCTGGTTGAGGTGAAAGACGTTGAACTGCCGTCCACCATGCAGCGGGCTATGGCCAAACAAGCGGAAGCCGAGCGCGAAAAGCGGGCCAAAATCATCCACGCCGCCGGCGAGTTTGAAGCCTCAAAGCAATTGGCCGCCGCTGCACACATCATCAGCAGCCAGTCATCAACCCTGCAACTTCGCTATCTGCAAACCCTCACTGAAATTGCGGTTGAAAAAAACTCAACCATTATCTTCCCGGTGCCAATTGACATCTTTCAGGCGTTCCTGAAAAACAGCGCCGATGAACAGCCGCCGGCCGTCAAAGCGGGCGCCGAATCGTCTTAAACTCACGCAGGTCTGAATTTGAAAGTTCAGGCCCGCCAACCGGAAAACTAATGACCACAAACAAAATAATCACGCTTGTTCTGGGCGGGCCACTGGTTGCCCTGGGTCTCCGCCTGCTGTTCGATAGTATTCAATTAAACCTGACCTCCCTTGTTTTTGCGGCGGCGGTTATGTTGCTGGCGGGCATCGTTCTGGTTCGGTTTGAGGATTTGCCGGCAGCGGCCCGGCGCATCTTTCCGTTTGAAAATTGAATACTCCAAACACAAAAAAGAGCCTGGAGATTGTTGCTTTATCTCTCCAGGTTCTTTTTTAGATCTTGTGCAACACAGTTGCAAATTATTTTACATCTACCGTCAACGATTGGCCGTTCAGGTAATGCCGGTGGGCCACCGGCACATTCCCCGTCAAGGCCGCTTCGGTAAAGCACATGCGGTGCGCCAGCCGTATCAGTTCGGCTATTTCCGGTTGCGGCTCATCAGACTCAAGCGCAAGCTCAACCTCAAATCCCTCGCAGGTCCCTTCGCTATCGCCGCGCAGCACAGACCCCTGTTCTTTAAAACGGGCCGTCACTTTAACCCGCTCGTCTGTTATCGACAGTTTCTTTTTGGCCGCCACCTGCGACACATGCGTGAGCAATCACAGGGCCATACCGGCCACAAAATAGCTTAAGGGCGTGGGAGCCGTGCCTTCGCCGCCGGGCACATACTGGCCTTCGTCGCTGACAAAGGCGAAGCGCCCGGCATCCGGTTGGCCGGCGATGACCTGCTTGCGCCAGGCTTCAATTGACCGGGCTTCGGCAAAAACTTCAATGTGACGCGCGTTTTTTGTTGTTGCCATTAAACTCCTTTCACAAAATAACCCGACTCGTCAATCCGTCACGCCGATTTCGGGCGTTTAAACCAGACCAGTCCGGTCAAAAATAACAGGGGGAGCGCCCCGGCCAGACACGGTAAATTTCCGGCCGGTTTGTTTTTGGAAGATTTTTCCGGCGGGGCAGGCGACGCCACTACCAGGGCGGACGTGGCAGCCGGTTCCGCCTGGGCGCTGTCTGCCGCAGGCGTTTCTCCTCCGGCAGCCGGTTCCGGAGCGGACAGAGGCGGCACGCCCAGGCTTTCGCGCCACTGATTATCCAGTTCTCGCATGGTTACGCCCAGCGCTTGCTGCAAGGCTTTATCATACAACGCCCCTTCAGAGAAAATATCAAGCAAGGTGTGCATCGCTTCAGGGCCATAGGTGTCGATGACAAATTTGACAATGGCCCCGCTTTCGCCATAAGCCAGATTAGCCGCGTCCGGGTCGGCGGGGAAGGAACTGGACAGGGTTTGCAGCGTCATCAGCCGGTCGGCAGAGACGGCCTCCTTGAACGAGCTTCTGAATTGGCTGTCCAGCCTGTCCGGGTTTTCGTTATAAACGGCCAGCCCTTCATCCAGCCAGCGGGGTAAATCGCCGTAGGGGTTATCGGTGGCCTGATGAATGACCAGGTGGGTCAGTTCGTGGGTGGTGGCCTTCAGGCCCCAGTCAAGAGAGCCGGGCGATACACCCATCACCACCACGCCAAATTCGGCAAACGCCTGGCCGCCGGTCCATTCCTGGGCGCCCACCGCAATGGCGTTCAGCAAATCATTGTGGTTGCCGTAAATAAATATTTTGATGGGTTGTTCAACCACAATATTGACATTGGTTTCCAGTTGGTCCAGCCCTTTATTGGCCTGGTCAAACAGGGCTTGCCCAAACTTGTCTGAGCCGGAATACCAGTACAGCGAAACCCGCTCGTTGCTCAGGATATTAAACTCGTATCGCTCGTCAAAGTACAGGTAGGTTTGTTTGTCGGATTTAACGCTGTTGCCATTGGCATCGGTGGCCTTCCACCAGTATTCAAGCTCTGTGCCGGGGGGAAAGTAAATTTCGGTCTGGTTGATGGAAAAGGCGGCCTCAACCGTTGTCCCCGGTTCAAAATCGGCCACATTGCGAGAGGTAGCCACCTGCCCCGCCACCCGATAGAAGAACTCGACTTCGGTAATTTCCGCGCCGGATTTCAGCGAAATTCCGGCTTTGATATTGTCTCTAAACTCGCTTTCAATCGATTGGCTCACAATTTGAATATCGCCTTGCGCCAGCGCCACCGAAGCCGGCAAGGCCATCAATATCACACTCACAACCGCAATAAAGATTGTTTTTCCCATTCAATTTAATCCATCCAAAAATTATTGTAACTGTTTTAGTCAATCAGTTTGCCCGGTTCGGGCAAGGTTTCAACGGGCGTGTCCTGCCATTTGTCTCCTTCTTCAATGAGCATCACCGGAATATCCTCTTTGACGGGATATTCGCGGCCGCAATCGGGTTCGGTGCAAACCAGCCACCGGCCGTCGTTGACCAGATTCAATTGACCGGGGTCGTCGCCCTCCTTGCGGGTTTCGCCGCTGACGCAATAGGGGCATCGCAAAATTTCAAGCAAATCCATTGATACAGCCATCAGGCATCTCCTTTTTGAAAATTGCAGTGTATGTTATCTGTCTGGTAGTATAGCATAAATTTTTTATAATGATGAACATGGCTTGCGCTGTCGGTCACGTCTCCGGCGTGACGTGTTGATTGGTTTGTCACCCTGAAGGCGTGACCGGCCGTCTGTCTCTGCCGAAAAACCGGCGGGGCGGCCAAGTCGAGAGTTACGGCGGGAAGCAACCCCGTATTTGCCCGAATCAACCCACCTATGATAAAATTCTCGATTGGAACATCAAAATATTTATTTATCCCGCACACCTTCTGTGAATACTCTCCGTGTCCCGAATGGGCGCTGTTTAGTGGAAGGTGGAGGAAAAACGGAGGAAAAATGGCTCGACACGTAATTGCAATGAAAGCCCTGCTTGAAGCAGGCGTCCACTTTGGACACCGTACCCCCCGCTGGAATCCGAAAATGCGCCCCTACATTTTCACCCAGCGCAACGGCATCCACATCATCGATTTGCAGCAAACCATCAATTATATCGACCAGAGCTACAAACTGGTTGTTGATACGGTAGCCAGCGGCGGAACCGTGCTGTTTGTCGGCACCAAACGGCAAGCGCAGGATTCCATCCACGAAGAAGCCGAAAAATGTGAGATGCCCTACGTCAACCAGCGTTGGCTGGGCGGCACGCTCACCAACTGGCGCACCATTCGACAACGAATTGACTATCTGTTGCAACTGGAAAAGCAGCAGGCTCGCGGCGAATTTTCCCGGCTGGTTAAAAAAGAGGCCCTGAAAAAAGAAAAAGAGATTGTCCGCCTGAACAAACGGCTGGGCGGCCTGAAAAACATGACCCGCCTGCCGAACCTGATTTTCATCACCGACATTCGGCGCGAAGATATTGCCGTAAAAGAAGCCAATGTCCTGGGCATTCCCATTCTGGCAATGGTCGATACCAATTGCAACCCGGACCCCATCGATTATATCATCCCCTCCAACGATGACGCCATCCGCGCTATCCGGCTGATGAGCAGCAAAATTGCCGAAGCCGTGCTGGAAGGCAAGGCCATCCGCGCCGAAGAAGAAGCCGAAGCCGACGAAGCGGGCGGCGATGAAGATGAAGATATATCTCGCTACCTGGGCCCCAGCACCCTGGCCAAAATCAAGGCTGAAGAAGTTGAAGAAGTTGAAAAACCCGCCGCTACCGCAGCAGCGCCCGCAGCAGCAGCGCCCGCAGTTGTGGCAGAGGCCAACGTAGCAGCGCCGCAAAAAACTGAATAAACAAACGGGACAAATCATACTGTCAGCTCCCGATAAATACAAGGAGGATATTTATACATGGCTATCACCACAGCTATGGTCAAAGAACTGAGAGAAGCCACGGGCGCGGGAATTCTGGATTCCAAAAAAGCCCTGGAAGCAAATGGCGGCAATTTTGACAAAGCCGTTGAATTTTTAAGAGAAAAAGGGCTGGCAAAAGCGGCCAAAAAAGCCAGCCGGGAGGCCAACGAAGGTCTGGTAGCCGTTTTGGTTGAAGGCAATACAGCCGGCATCGTTGAAGTCAACTGCGAAACCGACTTCGTGGCCCGCACCGGCGATTTCCAGTCCTTTGTCAACAGCATTGTCCGGCAAGTGCTGGATAACCCCGCCCAGGACAGCGCTTCTGCGCTGTCGGCCGCCCCCTACGCCGATACCGGCCAATCGGTGGCGGAGGCCGTGCAGGAAACCATCAGCAAACTGGGCGAAAACATCGTCATTCGCCGGGCGGCCCGTTACCGGCAAGCCGGCCCCGGCGTAATTGCCGGGTACGTCCACATGGGCGGGCGCATTGGCGTGCTGGTTGAACTCGGCGTAGAAGCAGAAGCCGCCGCCGGCGACGCGCTGAACGACCTGGCCCACAACCTGACCCTGCAAATTGCCGCCGCCAACCCGCGTTACCTGAACAGAACCGACGTGCCGGCAGAAACCATCGCCGAAGAGCGCCGTATTTTTATGGCTCAACTGGCGCAGGAAAAGAAACCGGAAAATATCATGGCCCGGATTATCGAAGGAAAGCTGAACAAACTGTTCAAGGAAATTTGCTTGTTGGAGCAACCCTTTGTTAAAGACGATAGCGTCTCGATTGAAAAGCTGTTGCAGAAAACCGGCAAGACTCTCGGCACAACAATTACCATCAACCGGTTTACCCGATTTGAGTTGGGCAGTTAAGTTTTCAGGCCAGAGAAAATTCTCTGGCCTTTTTTCAAACCGATAGCCACCCACCGCTTACACAACCCCCGGACGGGAGCAAACAGTTTATGACCAAACCTAAATACAATCGTATTTTACTGAAGCTTGGCGGCGAAGCGCTTTCTACACCCAACGGCACCGGCATTGACCCCACCGAAGCCGACACGCTGGCCCAAAAAATCAAGCTCATCAAAGATTTGGATGTGCAGGTTGCGATTGTGATTGGCGCCGGTAATTTATGGCGCGGTATGACAGACGGCGCCGCGCATGGCATGGAGCGCGCCACCGCCGACCACATGGGCATGCTGGCTACCGTCATGAATTCGCTGGCCCTGGCCGACGCGCTGGGCCGCTACGGAATTGTCACCCGCGTGCAAACCGCCATCGAAATGAAAGCTCTGGCCGAGCCGTATATTCGCGGCAGGGCCATCCGGCACATGGAAAAAGGGCGCGTGGTTATTTTGGGGGCAGGCACAGGCAACCCCTACTTTACCACCGATACCGCCGCCGCCCTGCGCGCTATGGAAATTGACGCCGAAGTCCTCATCAAGGCCACCAAAGTTGACGGCGTGTACGATACCGACCCCCTCAAAAACACCCAGGCCCGCCGCATCGCGCAGTTGACCTACATTGAAGCCCTTAATCTGGGCGTGCGCGTTTTGGATAGCACCGCCCTGACCCTGTGCATGGAAAACCAGATGCCCATCATCGTCCTTAACCTGTGGCAAGAAGACAGCGTCAAAAAAGCTGTTCTGGGTGAAAAAGTCGGGACGCTTATCTGCCCATAACCCAATTTTGTGCTACAATATACCAGACTCAAAAACAGCGGGCAAATTATTTTCTGCTCCAACATTCGTTCTATTCGCTTTTACGCTTTAATTGTGACACAGGAGGTTCAACCATGTTAAAAGAAGTTATCCGGCAAACCCGCGAGGATATGCAAAAAGCCATTGATGCCCTGGGTAACGACCTGTCAATCATCAGAACCGGACGCGCCTCAACATCTTTAGTCGAAAAAATTCGGGTGGAATACTACGGCACGGCCACCCCCATGCAACAACTGGCCCTGATTTCCATTCCGGAGCCGCAATTAATTGCCATCCGGCCGTTTGACCCTTCCGCCATTAAAGAAATTGAGCGCGCCCTTTTGCAGTCTGACCTGGGCATAACCCCCAACAACGACGGCAAAATCATCCGCCTGAAAATTCCGTCGCTAACCGAAGAAAGACGCCGCAACCTGGCGAAACAGGTTCACAGCCGCGTAGAAGAAACCCGCATCACCATCAGAAACCATCGCCGCACGGCCTTGAAAGACCTGAGTGATTTGGAAAAAGAGAAAATGATCACCAAAGACGACTTCTATGAAGGCAAAGACGAAGTTCAATCGCTGACCGATGATTTCGCCAAAAAAGCCGGCGAGGTTGGACAGGCCAAAGAAGACGAAATTATGTCTATTTAGCCGGTTGGAGTTGAAAGAGTCTTGTATGGGAAACTCAAAGAATGCGTTAAAATCGCCGGAAAAAATATCCCGGCCTGCGTTGGCAACCGTCCCCCGCCATGTGGGGATTATTATGGACGGCAACGGACGGTGGGCCAAAGCCAAAAAACTCCCGCGCACAATGGGCCATCGTCAGGGAGCAGAAAATCTGCGGCATATTCTGGAAGCGGCAGTCGATTTCGGCATCGAAATTTTAACCATCTACGCCTTCTCCACTGAAAACTGGAACCGCCCCAAAAGTGAAGTGAAGGGGCTGATGAACCTGTTCCATTATTATTTTGACCGCGAATTGGACGAATTAGCCAAAAACGGGGTTCAACTGCGGCATGTGGGCCACATGGCAGGTATGAGCCTCAGCCTGCAAAAGAAAATTCGCAAAGCCGTAGAACAGACAAAAAACAACAACCGGCTTATTTTGAATGTGGCCTTCAACTATGGGGGGCGGTCGGAAATTGTCCATGCGGTGCAAGCTATTATCAAGGCCGGCATCCCCCCGGAACAAGTGACCGAATCCCTTTTTAGCCGGTATCTTTACACCGGCGGGCAACCAGACCCCGACCTGATTATTCGCACCAGCGGCGAACTGCGTACCAGTAATTTTTTGCCCTGGCAGGCCGCCTATGCCGAATATTACATCACGCCTGTTTACTGGCCCGATTTTAACGAGGCTGAATTATACAAGGCATTGCTCGAATTTAACCGGCGCAAACGTCGCTTCGGCGGCCTGAACAGCGACGAATAACGAGTGAAGCAAAAAAACGCGCCGAATGTGGCGCGTTCCGGTTTTGGATACAAATCAGATTAATTCTTCGTAACTATACAACCACCCGTTTGGCCTTAACCCAAACAGTCGTTTGACGATAATTTCCCCCTCCCCTGCAAGGGGGATACCCGAAGGGCAAAGTGCCCCGTATGGGCACAGGCAGCCAGGAAGAGGGTGTACCCTGGACAGTTACCAATTCCTCAGATAACGTATGACAGACCAACCATCAACCCGACCATCAAAATGGTAATGACCAGCATCATACGCATATCGGTGAATACATAGAAATAATCTTTCGTAAAATCAACCTCTACCCCATTACTGTCGTTTTTCGCCTTAACCTGGGGCGAAGCAACCGGGGCTATCGGGGCTACCGGTTTTGAAACCCGCATTTTTCTTGATTTTCGCGATCTTTTAGCCATGTTTCTCCTCCAAATTCGACGTATTTTAACGCACAACGCCCTTTTTAGCAATTATATCATCAGACGCTACACGGCCCGGCCGGCGTAATTGCGACTATAATACGCCTGATACGCTTCCCCGGATTTGATTCTGCGCCACCAGGCCTGATTATCAACATACCACTTCACCGTGGCCTCAATGGCCGCCGAAAAATCGTACCTGCTTTCCCAGTCCAGCTCCCTGATTTTGCTCACATCCAGCGCATAGCGACGGTCGTGGCCCGGCCTGTCTGTAACCGGCTGAATCAAATCATCCGGTTTACCCAGTAAATTCAAAATGGTCTTCGCCATAACGATATTGGGCGTTTCCGCGCCGGTGCCCAGGTTGTAAATTTCGCCCACCTGCCCGTGGCGCAAGACCACATCTATGCCGGCGCAGTGGTCAAGCACGTATTGATAATCTCGCATTTGCATGCCATCGCCGTACAGGGGCAGGGGTTTGTCATCGATGGCGTTGGTCACAAACAACGGCACCACTTTTTCCGGGTACTGATACGGCCCGATGTTGTTGCTGCCGCGCGTGATGGTTATCGGCAGGCCAAAGCTGGTGTAATACGACAGGCACAGCAGATCGCCGCCCGCCTTGCCGGCCGAATACGGGCTGCGCGGCTCCAGCGTATCGGTTTCCACCGAGCGCCCGGTCATCACTTCGCCGTAAACTTCATCGGTGCTAATTTGATGATACCGCTCTACATTGTATTTTTTGGCCGCTTCCAGCAACACAAATGTGCCGTACACATCGGTTTGAATAAAACTGCCCGGTTCCATTAAGGACCGGTCTACGTGCGTTTCGGCGGCAAAGTTGACGATGGTGTCAATGCGCCGGGCTTGCATCGCCCGGTCAACGGCCTCCGCGTCGCAAATATCGCCCTGATAAAACGCATAACGGGGGTCGTCGGCGACGGGGGCCAGATTTTGGGGATTACCGGCGTAGGTCAGTTTGTCGAACACGGTGATGGTCAGGTCAGCGTAGCGTTCCAGCATATATTGCACAAAGTTCGCGCCGATAAACCCGGCCCCGCCGGTGACAAGTAAATTTTTCATGGCAAGTTTCTCCATCCCACAAGGGTAAGTTTTTATCAATCTGACAGATTATAGACCAATTCGCCAAATTATTCCATCCGCAATTCGGCAAACTGGTCTATGTAATTTTACGTATTGCGCCGCCATATATACTCAACCGCGTCATAAAATAACAGTAACTACTCAGGCATCAGAGATAAAGTTACCAGTTAGAGCGGCTTTACCATTTTTTACCCCCCTCAATCCCCCCGTTGACGGGGGGAAGTGTTACATTCTCCCCCCTCACGAGGGGGGGGTTACGCGAAGCGGTTGCT